>JAYRVN010000512.1:0-19488 GCA_041918535.1 Chloroflexota bacterium | reverse complement strand
TGTCATCGGGGCGTCCGTCCTGTTGGCAATGCGGTAATCGTGCAAGTGGTGCTCATAACGTCCGCCGGTGAACCAAAATTCGGTTGTGTCCAGCGCCACCAACAGCCAGTGGATAGGCGCTGTGATTCGCTTGATGGCTTTCACGCTGGCCAGGTGAATGCCGGCGTCGCCGTGGATGGCGCGGCCCGGTTCCAACTGCAACATGATGCCGGAGGGGTCCAGGCCGTGGCGCGGCAACTCCTGGCGCAAGGTGCGCGTGCAGACTTCTGCGTAGGCTTCAATGCTGGGGGCTGTGTGGGTATTGGGCGCGGATTCAATCGTGTCAATTAAACGCGCTAACGCGCCGTAGCGTATTCTGGAGCCCAGGGGACGCAAGATTTTGGAGAGGGCATAAAGCGCGCCGAGTTGCAGCGGTTCGGAGTAGTGGGTGGCGGCGTTGTGTGGGTCACGTGGGATGGCAAAGCCACCGCCTAAATCAATCTCCTGCGGCCGATAGCCGCCGAGAGCCTGACAAACCCGGCCGATCTCACGCGCATAGGCGCGCATCTGCGCTTCCCAATAGCGGGTGGCGCGGTGATGTCGCCCGTGATGCTGGTGAAAGCCAACCAGTTCAACGTTGGGTATCTGCTGTAAGCGCGGCGCGATAGCCATGATCTCCTCAAAGATCAGGCCGCCTTTGTAGACAAGCGCGGCGATATCGGTCGGCACGAGGCCCTCACTGGCGAAGTCGCTGTGCTCAATGAATTCGTCCACAACTGGTTTGAGGCGCAGGCGCACCCGCGCCGGTTGGGAGAGGGTGGGGGCAATTTGCGCCAGCCACTCTACCTCTTCCACGCTGTCCAGGGTGAGGCGCGCGCCTGCTTCCAGCGTGCGTCGAATGTGGTCGCCGTCTTTGGGCACGCCGTTGACTGAGATGAATGCGGGTGGGAAGCCGGCGCGCAGGGCGATGCTTAACTCGCCGGGTGAGTAGACGTCGCAGCCGCAGCCGAGTTCGGCTAACAGACGTTGCACGGCGATTATCCAGTTGGCTTTGGCGGCAGGCATAACTTTTACCGGGCCATCCGGCCAACCGCGCTGGAAAGCTTGCTGGAAGCGTTGGACGTTGCGTTGAATTTGATCGGCCGATAAGACAAATAAGGGGGTTCCAAAACGCGCCGCCAATTCTACGGTGTCACACTCCTCAACGAACAAGTGACCATCGCGGGTACTCAGACAAGCATCGAGGCGTATCGGGTCAGACATAGTAGCATCTCCAGGTGGTTATGGGGATACGGTAACATCGGGGCAAGGGGTTGTCAAGAGCGGGCCTGGGGTGGGATTCTGCCGAAAATCGCGCCTCAGCCAAACCCCTCGATATCTATATACTTGACTTAACTCACGTTATACTGAGTTATAAAATAGCGGTAAAATACTCCCTAAGAACGCCTTCAGCCGCCCACACCAGGCCCGGACACGCCCCACGCGCCCATTCACGATCTGGCGCGTCATTGCACAGCCGTCTCCAACAACGTCAATGTGCCGGCGTCGGCGTCAAGTTCTGCCAGGCAGCCCAGCGGCACAACCGTCATATCCGCCACGTGGCCGATCATCAAGCCGCGCACAGACGGCACACCTAGCGCGCGGCTGCGCTCCGCCAACACCTCTTCCAATGAAAAGCCCCGCGCAGAAGAATGCGCCGGCGGGCAATCGGTGAATTTGCCAAAAACCAAACCCGCCACCCGCGCCAGCGCCCCTGCCAGAACCAACTGGGTGAGCATCCGGTCAATCCGATAAACCTGTTCACCAATGTCTTCCAGAAAAAGGATAGCGCCGCTTAGATCGGGCGCGTAAGGCGTACCGAGCAAATGCGTAAACAAGGTCAAATTACCCCCGACCAGCCGCCCTTGTGTGCGCCCGCCGACAAAGGTTGTCAATCGGTTGACGCGTTCCACCCGGCCCGGCTCGGCCGCCGGCGGCGCGCCGATTGTCAGCGGCGCTTGCGGCGTAAACAACACCTTTTGCCACTCGGCCAGCGTGTAGGGCGTGAAGGCCTGTCCGGCCACCGGGCCGTGAAAAGTTACCAGACCGGTCTGGTCACTGATGGGATTGAGCAGCGCCGTGAGGTCGCTATAGCCGAGTAAAATCTTGGGATGTTGCTGAATGAGACCAAAATCCAGAGCGGGCAGCAGGCGCGAACTGCCCCAGCCGCCGCGCAAGACAAAGATAGCGTCAATGGCGTCGTCGGCGAACATGGCGTGCAAGTCGGCGGCGCGCTGGGCGTCACTGCCGGCAAAGTAGCCGTGCCGGGCAAACAGGTGCGCGCCCGGCCGTACGCGAAAGCCTAACGATTGCACGGTTTCCACAGCCAGATGAATAGTTTCATCTTCGTCCACTGAACTGGCGGGGGCGATCAAGCCGACAGTCTGGCCCGCAGCCAGACGGCGGGGTTTGATGATGGGTTGTAGGGAAGGCATGGGGTAAACTCCTGAGATTGACAGTGGTTGGGCCCCATGATACTATGCCCGCCAGATGTGCACCACGAGTGACAAAGAGCCAGGGCGACTTTTTGTCTTGGAGGAAGAATGTTGCAGCCTCATCAACAGGCAGCCGCGGTCGAAGTGCGTGGGCTGTCCAAGACGTTTGAGGTGAAGCAGAAAGCGGCCGGCCTGGGCGGCAGTTGGCGCGCTGTGTGGCATCCGCAAAGGCGCACCATCAGCGCCGTGCAAGAGGTGAGTTTTCACCTGGAGGCCGGCGAGATGCTGGCTTTCATTGGCCCTAACGGGGCAGGCAAATCTACCACGATCAACATGCTGACCGGCATTGTGCCTCCCACGGCCGGCAGCGCGACTGTATTGGGCTATACGCCCTGGCGGCAGCGGCGGCAACTGGCGTATCACATCGGCACGGTTTTCGGACAGAAGCCGCAATTGTGGTATCACCTGCCGGCGGAGGATACGTTTCGGTTGTTTGCGCGTATCTACGAGCTGGATCAGCGAGATTACCGGCAGCGGCGGGATTTCCTGGTGGAGGCGTTTGACATTGGCGATTTGCTGGATACGCCGGTGCGTAAACTGAGCCTGGGACAACGTATGAAGTGTGAGATTGCGGCCTCGTTGTTGCATCGGCCGAAAATTATCTTCCTCGACGAACCCACTATCGGCCTGGACGTTGTCGCCAAACAGCAAATCCGCGCTACCATTCGCGCCCTCAACGAGACCGAGAACACCACCATTTTTCTGACCAGCCATGACGCCGGCGACATTGAAAGCTTGTGCAAGCGGGTGATTGTGGTCAATCACGGCACAATTATTTTCGACCAGCGCACTTCCGTGCTTAAGCGGCAATATCTGACGCGCAAAATTCTCGACGTGCGCTTCAGCGCGCCGCTCGAGGCGCCTTTCAGCCTGCCGGGTGTGACTACGCTCAAGCAAGGCGCGCATGGCGTCAAGCTGGAGTTCGATAATCATACCGTGCCGGTAGAATGGGTGGTGCAGCAAGTAATGGCGACGGCGCCGTGCCTGGACATCAACATCAACGACCCGCCGATGGAAGAGATCATTCGCGAAATTTACACGCGGGCGCAGGACGCGCCGACGCCGGCGGCAACGCCCGCAGGAGGACAGGATGCTGACGCAGGCGCGGCTTAGTCTGATTAAATACGGCGCCATGACGACGACCAACTTGCAAAATCAACTGGCGTATGTCTGGGATGCGCTCAACCGCGCCTTTTTCATTGTGATTATCATGCTGGTGTTTGTGCAATTGTGGCGTTCGGTGTATGCGGGACAGGATTCGGCCGAAATTTCCGGCTTTACCTTCTCCCAAACCATCTGGTATCTGCTTATTGCTGAAGTCATGGAATTGGGCAAAGTCCGCCACGACACCCGCATCAGCAACGAAGTCAAAGACGGCTCCATCGCTTACACCCTCATCCGCCCCTACAACTATCTGGGCTACCACTTTTTCAACGGGCTGGGCGAACTCATCGTCAAAATTAGCCTGGTCTTTTTGCTGGGTCTGCCCATCGTTGTTGCCAACGCCGGCGCGCCCCCCCTGGTCTGGGCCCACCTGCCGCCCGTTCTGCTGGTGGCCGGTCTGGCGGTGATCATTGATTTCCAGATTTTCAGCATCATCGGCTTGCTCGCCTTCGTGACAGAAGATGTCTCTTCCTTCCGCCTGATTTACCAGAAGCTCGTTTTTATCCTGGGCGGGCTGATGTTGCCGCTCGACTTTTTGCCGGGCTGGTTGCAACCGGCGGCGCGAATTTTGCCGTTTAACCTGACCACCTACGCGCCGGCCCGCTTGTTCGTGGCGTTCAACTGGCCGCAATTCGGCCGAATCCTAACCCTGCAATTGATTTGGATTGCCATCATCGGGGCGGGATTATGGCTGCAATTCCATTGGGCCACCCGCCGGTTAGAGATCAACGGTGGTTAACCCCGCCTCGGCTGGGATAGAACTATGCTAAAGCGGTTGCGGGTCGAACTCCTCTTTCTACGCGCTCTGGCGGGAGTCAATCTCGCCTCCGCCATGGAATATCGCGCCAGCTTCATTAGCCAGATCGTCGGGATGTTCATCAACAACGGCATCTACTTCGTCTTTTGGCTGATCTTCTTCAACCGCTTCGGCGGTGTGCGCGGCTACGCGCTGGGGGATATCTATCTGCTATTTGCCGTGGTGACGCTGGCCTATGGGTTGGCCTTCATGTTTGCCGGCAACACCGGCCCTTTCTTGGCCCAAATCATCGCCCAGGGACGGCTGGATTATTATCTGGTCTTCCCGCGCAACCTGCTCTTGCATGTCATCTTCTCGCGCATGACCGTCTCCACCATTGGCGATCTAACGTTTGGTCTGGCGGCCTTTTTGTTCACCGGGCGGGTGAACTGGCCGACCTTTGGCCTCTTTTTGCTGGTTTCCGGCCTGAGCGCGCTGGTATTGGTCGCGTTCAATATCATCGGCGGCTCCCTGGCCTTCTATATGGGGAATGCCCAGTATGCCAGTGAACAGATGTCCAACGCTATTTTGACGTTCAGCCTGTATCCACACACGCTGTTCAGCGGGACGGCCCGCTTCATTTTATACACCCTGGTGCCGGCGGCCTTCGTGGGAGCGGTGCCGGTGGAGATTATCCGCAGCGGCGCCTTGCGTTCTTTGCCGTGGTTGATAGCGGCCGCGGCCACGGCGTGGGGGCTGGCGATGCTATTATTCTATGCGGGATTGCGGCGCTATGAGTCGGGCAGCGCCATTAATGTGAATCTGTAAGAAGAAAAACGCCGTCTCACGCCTCGGGCGTCCAGGGGCGAAGGCGCGGCGCCCAGCGCGGCACATGCGCTGTATATTGGCGATAGGCATCCCCAAAGCGCTTTTCCAATTGTTTTTCCTCGACTAGAGGAAGGTAGAGGGCGTTGAGGAGGGTGAATGTGGTTGTCCAGGCGGCTAAGGGCCAGGATTGAGAGAAGATGGATTCGGCCGATAATATCAAAATAACGCCGGAAATCATCGGGTTGCGCACATGGCGATACGGCCCGTGAATGACCAGGTTCTGCGGCGGTTCCCAGGGGGCCGGTGTGCCGCGCCCAACGCGGACAAAGAGCGTAACCGTCCAGACGGCTAGCGTCAACCCGCCCACCCCCGCCAGCAGCGCTGCCGCCAACCGCCAGTCGGCGGCGGAAAGCCAGACCGCCGCATAGCGCGATTCTCGCGTCGCCGTCAGAATAATGGCCGGGATCACTCCCACCACCATCCCCGGCAAGGCCAGCAGACCCCGCAACAAAGCCCAACGCATCGCTCACCCTCCCGCTATTCCGCCTTTATAATGCAATTCCGGTAACGCCTGTAGACGGGCGGCGGCTTGCTCGGCCGTCAAATCGCGTTGCGCTTCGCCTAACATCTCGAAACCGACCATAAATTTTTTCACGGCGGCAGAACGCAACAGCGGCGGGTAAAAATGGGCATGCAGTTGCCAATGGGACTGATCCCCCTCCGCAAAGGGCGCGCCGTGCCAACCCATTGAATAAGGGAAGCTGGTTTCAAACAGGTTGTCGTAACGCGTCAACAAGCGCCTGAGAATCTCAGCCAAATTATCACGTTCGCCGCCCTCTAAATCCGGCAAGCGCAGCACATGGCGGCGCGGCAACAGCAATAGCTCGAACGGCCAGACCGCCCAATATGGCACAGCCGCCAGCCAATCCTCATTTTCCACCACCACCCGCACCTGCGCCGCCTGTTCCACTGCCAGGTAGTCTAGCAACAAGGGTTGCCCTGTCTGTTGCCGGTAGGCGCGTTGGTGATTATCTTCTCTGCAGGGTTCGTTCGGCAATTGGTTTAGCGCCCAGATTTGACCATGCGGATGCGGATTGGAACAGCCCATGATGGCCCCTTTGTTCTCGAAAACCTGGACCCAAGCATAAGTCTGACCAAGTTCGGCCGATTCCGCCGCCCAGACATCCACCACCTGACGAATCTCCTCCACCGCCATCTCCGCCAACGTCAGATCGTGGCGTGGGGAAAAGCAGACAACGCGCGATGTGCCCCGCACGCCTTGAGCGCGCAAGAGCGCCGGGTTGGCGGTAGGCAATAGCGTGTCCGGCAATAGCGCGGCAAAGTCGTTGGTAAAGACAAAAGTGTGTTCATAGAGGGGATTGCGCGCGCCGTTGGCGCGTTCGTTGCCGGGGCATAAGTAACAACCGGGATCATACGCCGGACGTATTTCCGCCGCCGACTTTTCCACCTGCCCTTGCCAGGGACGTTGGGCGCGATGGGGTGAAACCAAAATCCATTCGCCGGTGAGCGGATTGTAGCGGCGGTGAGGATGTTCGCTGGGGTTGAAAGTTGCCATACGGTTGTATTGTATCGCCGTCGCCCGCAATTTTCCCAGGTTTGCCTCCGGTGGCCGGGTTGACAAATAGAGGCTGTGCCGATAGTATCGCTGTCGCCGGCCGGAATGATTCGGCCGAATATCACCTGAGGAATCAACCGTGGTGACATTAGCCAAACTACGACAATGGGTAGGCATCGGCCCACTTCTCACCCTACTTATCCTTTTTATCCCCGCCGCTATTATCCTTGACCTGGCTCACAGCAGCCCGGTGCTCATTTTCATCACCTCTGCCCTGGGTGTTGTCCCGTTGGCTGGCATGATCGGTCAGGCCACCGAATCGCTGGCGGAGAAAGTGGGCGAGCGTCTAGGGGGGTTGCTCAACGCTACGCTAGGCAATGCGGCCGAATTGATCATCTCTTTGGTGGCCCTGCGCGCCGGATTGGTCAGTTTGGTGTTGGCCTCCATCACCGGCTCCATCTTAGGCAATCTGTTGCTGGTCATGGGCTTATCCCTGCTGGCCGGCGGCATCAAAAACGGCGTGCAAAAATTTGACCGTTCCGCGGCCGGCGTAGATGCCACGCTGTTAATTCTTTCCGTCATCGCGCTAGGCTTGCCCTCGCTCTTCAATTGGGCGCTTGAACCGGACTTCCGCTCCGTGGAGGGGTTGAGCCTGGGCGCATCCGTGGTCATGTTAGTGATGTATGCGCTAACCATCCTCTATTCGATGACCTTGCACGAACAGGGCAACGTCCCCGTGGTGCGTGAAGCGCACGGCCCGGCAGGCTGGAGTACAAGACATGCGGTGATCTTGCTGGGAGTAGCCGTGGCCTTGATAGTCGTGCTCAGCGAGGTGCTGGTAGGTGTGGTCGAGCCGGTGTCGCACTCGCTAGGGCTGAGCGAGTTCTTCCTGGGCATCATCCTCATCCCGCTGATCGGCAATGCGGCCGAGCATTTGGTAGCGGTGCAGGTGGCAATCAAGAACAGAATGGAGCTTAGCCTAAGCATTGCCATCGGCTCCAGTTTGCAGATCGCGCTTTTCGTCGCGCCGGTATTGGTTTTCCTCAGCCTATTGTTAGGTCATCCCATGCAGTTGGAATTTAATCGCTTTGAATTGGCCTCAGTCGGCGCGGCGGCGGCAATTGCCGCGCTGGTCTCCCTGGATGGAGAGAGCATCTGGCTGGAAGGGGCTATGCTGTTGATGGTTTATGCCATTTTAGCGATTGCCTTCTTCTTCCTTTAATTCCCGTCGGTCGGCAGGATTCTCCGCGCCTGTTCCGGCGACCAGAGCACCATCGGGCCGCCGCCGATATTAAGCAGGATATGTTCGCGGTCTGCCGCCAAACCCCATGTTTGCCATGACTGCGCCGGCCGCGCGCCGCCAGTGAAGAGGCGTTGCAGGGTTTGCGCTTCCAGGTTGACCGCGTAGAGTGACAACGCGCTTTGCACCCCGGCTACGGTTTGCGCCAGCAGGTAAGGCAGCCCGGCTAAGGTTAACAAGCTAACATCTGCATCAATCTGCCTGGCGTAAGAGCGTTGCCAGCGCAATGAGCCGTCGGCAGCCAGAACGATGAGCCGACGGTCGAATGGGTCGGGATGGGCTACCAGGACGCCGCCATCGGCCAACGGCGCAATGTCACCGCGCGGCAAAAAGCCGGCCGGCAATTGAATCAGCCGTTCGACAGGGGGTGATGCAAAGCCAGGGTCAAGGCGATAGATGCCTTCGGCGCTATAAATCCAAAGCCGGCCGCCGGCTAGAGTTAATTTACCGCCAGGCGCGGCAAGCGCTTGCGGTGGGGTGTATGCGTTGGCGCGCCAGACTGTTCCCTGGCTGCCAGAGGTGGAGAAGTACAGGGCGTCTCCTGCCAGCGCCCAATCGAACGGGGCGGTCGGGAGGGTGTGTTGCCAGAGGGGAATATTATCGGCCGAAAATGCCCACATCTCTCCGCGTAGAGCCAGGATAATCCCGCCGTCCGGTAGCGGCAGCAGTTGCGGCGTTCCGGCCCCTGTGATTGTCTCCCCCCATAGCCACATCGGCGCGTCCGCCGGTCCGCTGGGCAGAGAAAAAGCCTCCATGCGCCCGCGGCGAGTCGCCACATACAGCCGCGCCGCCCCCTCATCCAGCCGCGCCGCCGTAATATCCGTCGTGTCGGGCAACCAGGCCCGCTCAACCCCATTCACATCCACAGCCAGCAACCGGCCCGCCGTCAGAATGACTGTGACGCCGTCGCCGAATGCGCCCACCGCCTGGGTAATGCCCGAAGCGTAAGGCCGCGCCCATTGCACCCCTGGGGCGTTGGCGACGCGCAGTTGCCAGATCGTTGGCGATGGCGGCAACCAGCCGGCCAGCCGAGGGTCTTCCGGCCAGTAACCAGTCAGGGGTGTGTAGGGGGATTGTGTGCGTATCTCAAAATGGAGGTGAGGCGTCGTGCGCGGTCGGCCGATTTCACCCACCGGTTGGCCCCGCGTTACACAATCGCCGGGTTGCAAACGCACACTCGGTGGGTCAAGATGGCCGTAGAAGGAGAGCAACTTATTCCCGTCGGTCAGGCTGTGCTGCACAATCACAACACCCTGGTCGCGCCCCCAGCCTAACGGGTTGGCGTAGGTCACCAGGCCGTGCCCAATGCTGTAGACCGGTGTGCCGAGGCTGGTTGTGCCGTCCCGTCCGCGCCAATCTTCACCGGCGTGGTATTTCTCATATTGGTCACGGTACACCCCGAAATCCTGGCCGACGGCGCTGACGTGCGCGGCATCCGGCGGATCAATGGGAAAGTCGAGGATGTCTACAACCCCGCAGGGAAAGCGGCCGTCTGATTGCGGCGGGTGTAATTGGGCTGCCCGCGGATTGCCAAAAATGACCAGGGGCGCGGCTGTTGGGGTGGATGTGGCGGTCGGCGCCGGTGTGACAGTCGGTGTAGCGGTCGGGATAGGTGTGGCGCTGGGAACGGGTGTGGGCAAACGGGTGGGCGTGGCCGATGACCGCGCCACACTGCCCGGCGTAGCCGGCGGTGGCATGGGAGAGCAGCCGAGCAAACAAACGCCGAGGAGTAGACAAAAAACAACCGCTAAACGCAAGGTCATTGGCAGCAGGCATTATAACATGGGCAGAAAGGTTTGTCTGTTTTCGGCCGAATCTCCCACCCCGCGCCGCAGAACGCGCATCCACCCATAGACTGGATTACGCCGCCAATTCCTTGATTCGCTTCAAACGAAAATGCGCCTCGCGCTCCCGTTCGTCGAGCGCCATCTCAATCCTGTCACGCTCCGCGCGCAAGCGTGGCAAAATCACATGCTCCAATGCATTAGCCCGGCGCGTCGTGCGTTGGATCTCCAGCGCCAATCGTTGCAGACGCAGCTCGCTTTCCGCCAGCCGGATCAAGTGATTAACCTCCGTTTCATACGCGGCGGCCGCCTCATCAATCGTCACGGATGTGCCTACCGGCGCATAACCGCGACCAAACAACGCGCGCCCCACCTGTTTCTGTTCTACAGCGGGCACACTAATGCCCATCACATGCGCCGTCCGCATTTCCAACCACACTTCCCCCCGCGCTGCCAATGCGGCCGAACTCACCGCCGGTTCACCGGCAATTGCCAACGCCAACGCCAGCGCCCGCCGCGCCTCAGCCGCCAACTCTTGCAGCGTGTCGCGTTGAGCCAGCACATGATTGGCCGTCTGCATCAATTCGCGCAACAAGGCCGCCCGTTTCTGGCGCAGAAGCGTCAAGCCCTGTTCGGCCAGGGCAATTTGCTCCTTATGCGCCAGCAGCGCCATGCGGGTCACTGCCACACGATTCATGTGGGCCCTCGTTGAGCAGGCGCGGCCGGCATGTCTGCGCCGCGTCGCCCATAGCGCGTGATTAACATCTGCGGAATACGCTTGAGCTCCGCCAACGGGAAAGGCGCCAACAGCTCCCAAGCCAGATCAAGGGTGGTCGTCACCGGACGGTTCTGCCGGCCCTGGCCGATGAATTCCGCCTCGAAACGATCGGTGAACGTCAACAGACGTTGGTCATCGTCCGTTAGCGCTCCCCGGCCAATGATCGCCATCAGCCGTTGCAGGTCGCGCCCGGCGGCATACAGGGCGTAAAGCTGGTCGGCCACCGAGCGATGATCCTCGCGTGTCTTGCCAGGGCCGATGCCGGCGTTCATTAGCCGCGACAACGACGGCAAAACGTCAATCGGTGGGTAAATTCCCTGGCGGTGCAAGTCGCGGCTGAGGACAATCTGTCCTTCCGTAATGTAACCGGTCAGGTCAGGGATGGGATGGGTAATGTCGTCGTCCGGCATGGTGAGGATGATCAGTTGCGTTACAGAGCCGCGCCGGCCGCGCACACGCCCGGCGCGTTCATACAGGCCGGCCAAATCGCTATACATGTAGCCGGGATACCCCCGCCGACTCGGCACTTCATCCCGCGCGGCGGACACTTCGCGCAGCGCTTCGCAGTAGTTCGTCATGTCAGTCAGGATCACCAACACATGACGATCATGGGCGAAGGCCAGATATTCAGCCGCAGTCAGCGCGGCCCGTGGGGTGTAGAGGCGCTCAATGGCCGGATCGCTGGCCTGATTGATGAACAGGACGGCGCGATCCATGGCGCCGCTTGCCTGAAATTGGTCCACAAAGAATGATGTCTCGCGGTGTGTGATGCCTATAGCGGCAAAGACGACGGCAAACGGTTCTTGGGCAGCGCCGATCACTGCCGCCTGCGCGGCGATCTGAGCGGCGAGTTGGTTGGCGGGCAAGCCGACGCCGGAGAAAATGGGCAATTTTTGCCCGCGCGAAAGCGTGTTAAGCCCGTCAATGGCCGAGAGGCCGGTCTGGATGAATTCGTCGGGCTGAGTGCGTTGGACGGGGTTGATGGGTAGGCCGTTGATGGGCAAACTTCGTTCCGGGATGATGGGGGGGCCGCCGTCAATCGGTTGCCCCCAACTGTTGAGTGCGCGGCCTAACATGGATAGACTAACGCCCAGGTGAGCCACTTCGCCGGTGAAACGGACCTGCGTGCGCGTCAAATCCAGGCCGCTTGTCCCGCGAAAGACTTGCACAATGCCCAATCGCCCATCAATCTCCAATACCTGCCCCCGGCAAACATCGCCGTCCGGCCCGACGATCTCGACGATCTCGCCAAACATGACATCTTGTACACGGTCAATGAAGAGCAATGGCCCGCCGATTTTGCGGACGGTTTGGTAGCGTTTGGTGATTAGACTTGCCGGGTTCATGGGGATACCCCCAGGGCGGTGGTGATGTCGGCGGCTAATGCCTGGAGCGTCGGGACGGCGTCCGCCAGCGGGAGTTCCTTCATTCGGCCGATTCGCAGCACCACCGGTGAATTTTGAATGGTCTCTAGCGGCACCCCGCGCCCCAAAGCCGTCGTCGCCGCCGCCTGGAAGCCCAGGATGACCCGTAACATCGCCTCTGCCTTGGCCGGCGGGCAAAAGCCGTCAACCGGGTGCAAGGCATTCTGTTGCAAAAAATCCTCTCGCAACATGCGCGCCACAGCCAACAACAGCTTTTGCTCATCTCCCAGAGTATCCGGACCCACCAACTGAACAATTTCCTGCAACTTGGCTTCCTGCTGCAAAATCGTCATCGCCGCCTGACGCAACGCCGGCCAGTCGGGCGCAATATGCTCGGTATACCAGGGATCGAGGGGGTAAAGCGTATAACTGTTGAGCCAGTTAATGGCCGGGAAGTGCCGCCGCCGCGACAGGTCATAGTCGAGCGCCCAATAAGCGCCCGCGACACGCAGCGAACTCTGAGTCACAGGTTCGGAGAAATCGCCGCCGGGGGGTGAAACGGCTCCAATAATGGTGACGGAGCCGCTACGTTCGGCCGAATCGGATGTCGTCATAGCGACACGGCCCGATCGCTCATAAAATTCAGCCAGGCGCGCCGCCAGATAGGCCGGATACCCCTCTTCGCCCGGCATTTCCTCCAGTCGGCTGGAGATTTCGCGCAGCGCTTCACCCCAACGCGATGTGCTATCGGCCAGCAGCAAGACAGCGTAGCCCATGTCCCGATAATATTCGGCGATGGTGATGCCGGTGTAGATACTGGCTTCACGCGCCGCCACCGGCATGTTGGAGGTGTTGGCGATCAAGATGGTGCGCGCCATCAGCGGCTGACCATGACGGGGGTCTGTCAGTTGCGGGAATTCAGTCAGCACCTCGGCCATTTCGTTGCCGCGTTCACCGCAGCCGATATAAACCACAATATCCGCGTCAGCCCAGCGGGCCAGCGATTGCTCGGCTACGGTCTTGCCTGTGCCGAAGCCGCCGGGGATGATGCCGGCGCCGCCTTTGGCGATGGGGAAGAAGGCGTCAAGGATGCGCGTGCCGGTGATCAGAGGTTGGTTGGGGTTCAATTTGCGCCCGGCCGGGCGAGGACGGCGCACGGGCCAACGCTGGGCAAGGGTGACAGGGATGAAGGTGTGATCGGCCGATTCGATTGTTGCCACGACGTCATGAATGGTGACAGACCCGGCGGGCGCCATGGTGGCTATGCGGCCGACCGCGCCCGGCGGCGCCATCACGCTATGTTTGAGATACGCCGTCTCCGGCACGAAACCGAGAATGTCGAACGGGCCAACCGGGTCGCCGATAGCCGCCTGCGGTGTGAATTGCCAATGCCGGGCCGTATCGAGAGGCTCAGCCTGCGCGCCGCGCGCCAAAAACGGGTCGGGGCGCGCCTCAAAGCCGGCTTCTCCCTGGCTGAATCGGGATAAAGGCCGTTGTAGCCCATCGTAGATGCTGCCGAGCAGACCGGGGCCTAATTCGACAGCCAATGGCATTCCGCTGCTGATCACCGGCTCGCCCACCCGTAGGCCGGTTGTATCCTCGTATACCTGGATGGTTGCCAGATCGCCGTCTAAACGGATAACCTCGCCGACAAGCGCCAGGTCGCCGACGCGTACCACATCGTAAACGCGGACATTGTCTAAGCCGGTTGCGCCGACGACCGGACCGGCGATGCGGATCACTCGCCCAGCTCCGCTTAGGCCGGGCGGGGCGGGCGGCGATGCGTTCATCATGTCTGTTCCCCCTGAAACGTGATGTGGAAACCGAGCGCCTGCCGGATTAGGGCGGCGATGCGCGCGCGGCTGGTAGTGGCGTCGGGCATGGGTTCGCCGGTAGGCAGGGCCAGGTAGTACAAGCGGTCAGATTGGTCAAGCCGGCGGCGTACAAGCGGGGCCAGGCCGGGCAAGAGCGCTTCGTCAATGCCTACCAGCGCCGTTTCGCCGGTTTCCAGCCAGTGTAGGAGAAGGGTTTGAGCGGATTCGGCCGAATCCGCGGTATACGCTTCCACCCCCGCCAACTGAAAGCCGAGCGCCAAAGTCGGCCGCACCACCACCAGCAAACGACTCATGCCGAGTTTTCCACCAGCAACACATGCGCCAGTCGGCGTTCCGGTCGCGCCTGGAGATATAAATTCTGCGCGATCAGCCGCAAATTAATAATCTCATTTGTCTTCAACGCCAGATAACCGAGCACCACGCCAATCCCCAACGGATCGCGCACAAACAGGCGGGCCGCCCGATTAAGTCGGTAACGGCGCAATTCATGTTCAAACGCGCTCAAACGGTGGTCGACGAGATAGACTGTCAGGCCGGCCTGCAAGGCGCCGGCGTAAGCTGTGGCAGCCAAATGGGATAACCCGCTTTCCATATTCGGCGACCGGCTGACGGCGGCCAGCCGGTCAAAGGCGATGCGCCCGGGCCCGACAAAAAGTTCCGTGGGCTCAATTGGCGCGTCTTGCCAACCAACCAGGCGCAGAGCGGTCATCAAGTTGGTGATGTCGGCGTCAATCTGCGCCATCTCTTGCCAAATAGCGCCGCCATCAGCGGCCAGCAGCGTCGCCGCCAGCCAACGGTCTAGCGCCAACTCCTGCGCTAACAGCAGCGGTTGACGCGCCAGGCTCACGGCGGCGGATCGTTGCGCGGGCAGGCGCAAAAGAGGGACCGCCAAGGGGGATTGCCAGGTTGCCAGCCAATCTATCAGTGTGCGGGCGTCGGCCGCGGTGGCTAAGGTATGCAGGTCGGCCTCGTCTAACGCGCCCAGAGGCAGGGTGGCGTCGAGAATCATATCGGCCGAAACCTGACTATTTAGCCCCCGCAGCGCCGTCTTCACATTAAACACATCGTAAGGCAATAGCGCCAGCATCACCAGGTCCCCGGCCTCGCCGGCATAGAATCGGCGGCGACGGTTAATCGTTTGGGTCAAATCCCGGCGCAAAGCCGCCCCGATCACAGCCAGGCCGGTCTGCCGCGCCAGCGCCGCCTCAACCGCCTGTCGGTATGCTGTCTGCGTCAGCGCCGCAATAAACCCTTCCAGGCTGTCGGCAGCCGCCAGGCGCTCATACTCTGCGCGCCCCAACAATTGGGATTTCAACGCCCGTAAGCGGGCATTCCCATACTCATAGCCTGACATGGCTCTCGTCGCCGTTTAACCGCCGCGCCAACGCCTGGCGCAAATGAGGCAACGCCCGTTCAAAACGCGTCTCCAACCGGTTGTCCACTACAACCCGCCCATCGGAACTGGTCAGGATGACCCCGCCCCACCCTTCCAGCGTGGCTTCTAGATGCGGCATTAATTCGCTAAACTGCGTTTGTATCAGGGCCACATCGCCCGGCCGCACGCGAGCAATCGGCTGCCCCCCGGCGATTTCGCTCCCCAACGCCTCCAACGCTTCAGTCACCAGCCGGCGCAAAATCGCCGGATAGGTGGGATCGGCGCTTGAGGTTGCCAGCCGCTCCTCAGTCTGTTCGAGGATGGTGTTGATTAGGGTTTCTTGGGCCGCACTCACAACGCGTAAAGCTTGAAGCCGCGCCTGTTGCAACCGCCGATAACGTTCGTTGACCAGCGGTTGCAGAGCGGCTTGTTGTTCTGCCTGTTGGACAGCCGCCGCTTCAATCTGGGCTTCAGCCCGAATGACCGCCGCCTGCCGGTCAACCTCGGCCCCAAGCGCAGCCACGGCGGCGTTGCCGCTGGCGGTGATGGCGTCAAGGATCGTTGACAGGCTCATCGCCCTAACAGCAAAATCATGGCGGCAATGGCGAAGCCGAGGATAACCGTCGTTTCAGGAATTGCCAGCAGCAAAATGATCACACCAATCAGGTCCGGCTTCTCAGCCACCGCGCCCGCGCCTGCTGCGCCAATGCGTGATTGCGCCAGGCCGGTGCCGATGGCGGCTAAACCGACCGCCAGGCCGGCCCCAATAGGGACGAGCAAATCTCCATTCATCGCCAACTCCTTCTAAACGAATCCGGCCGCCGTGTCTCCGTTCACGCCACGCCTTAAAGGCGCTGTTATTGGCTGAAAGGCGTCAATCGGCTGCGGAACGGCTGGAAAGGGACGCCCCCGCCTTCATAGAACTTGCGGAAGAACTCCACATAGTGGAGACGCAAGCTATGGATAGTGGGGCTGAATGCGCCGAGCACAAGGTTGAGCGCATGAATAAGCACGGCAATGATCACGCCGGCTACCACGCTACCCAGGCTGCCGGCCAATTGATTGGCAATCAGGGCCACATAAACCGAGGCCAACCCGACTGCCGCAATACGCAGATAAGACAAAATGTTGCCGAGCAAACCGATGAACTCGATAGGGCCGAGCAACACGCCAAGCCAGCCGCCGGACGCGCTGAGCAAGACAATGCCGAGAATCAAAACGGCTACCGCCGGAGTCATAACAGATTGAGGCAAGCGGTCGGCCAGCACGGCGATCAGCACAAACAAGCCGATCAAACCGATGAGCATGCCGCCGCGCTCCAGGCCGTGCCGGCGCTGGCGTTGATGCCACGCTTCCCATACTCCTAGAATCAGGCCAAGCGTGATATGTACCGCGCCCACGGCGAGGCTGAAGAGGAGTAGCGCCGCGACTTGTTCCGGGGCGGCGCGCTCTAGCCAGAGGGCGCGCATTCCCCACTGTTCGCCCAAGGTACCGAAGGCTTCACCGTAGAGGAAGCCAAAGAGGATGCCCCAGACGGAACCGAAGCACACAACTTTGATGATGTCGCGGGCTGTGCCTGGGGCGCGTCGGCGACGCAGTAGACTGAGGCAGAGCAGCAGGAGGATCGCGCCATAACCGACATCGCCCAGGATCATGCCGAAGAAAAGAGGCAGGAAGAGCGCCATTAACGAGCTGGGATCAATGCCGGTATAACGCGGGTAAGCCAACAGACGCACAAGACTTTCAAACGGCCGCACCGGGGCGAGGTTGTGTAGCGCCACAGGCGCATGGGCCAGGTCATCCGGGGTTAGCGGCAAAGTCTGGATATGTAGCGCGTCACCATGGCGGGTGGTGAGAGTGTGGATAACGGCGGCCGCATCCCGTTCCGGCAGCCAGCCGCGCAGGACAAAGGTGTGTTCAGTTTCGCCCAGGCGGGCAGCGGCAGCCAGTTCGTCGAGCTGATCTTGCAGACAGAGTCGCCATAGACGCAGGTGGGGAGCATTTTCGGCCGAAAAATCCGCCAATTGCCGATCCACGTCCGCTATCTCAGCCGGGATCATAGCCAGCCGTTGCTCCAGCGTGGCGATAGCTGTGTCCGGCGGTTGGCCGGCCAACGCCGGCGGCAATTGCAAGCGGGCGATCTCCTCGCGGCCGACAACGCGCGCCAGGCTATCGGCCGCCTGGCGGGGGACAACAATCAACATGGCGCGCATCTCGTTGCCGATGTTTTCTTCCACCAAAATGGCGCGATCGCCGGCTTCAGCCCGGATTTCAGCCGTAATCTGGTCGAGCAACCAACGATTCGCACGATTGACCAGAATCACATGGGTCAGGTTATCGGGATGATGGGCCGCTTCGGGGACCAGAGGGCTGAGCTGGCGCAACGTGGTGGCATAACGCGGCAACGCCTGCCGTTCTGCGATCAAGGCGTCACGGCGGTTAACCAAAGCCTGCGCCTGATCGGCTAGCGGCTTGAGAGCTGTGCGCACAAACGCCGGATAATCCACCGCCGGATCATAGGGGGCGAGGGTGTCGCCCTGACCCAATGCGCCGAGCGTCCCGTCGAGTCGGGTTACCAAGAAGGTGAGTTGTTCGCGTTGCTGAACCAGATTAGGCGTGGGGGTAATCGGCCGAATTCCACGCGGCGGATCGGCCGAAACATCATCCAGTTGAACGCAGCCTAACTGATGCAACGTATGAATCAGCGCCGGCAGATCAGACTTAAGCCCGATAATCTGCAAGCGGGTCATTTTCAGTTTCATGGCGTCTCACCGATAATTATGGCGACTGCGTAATCCACCGCTGCGCGTAGGGCTTCGCGATTGGGTTGGGCCAACCGGCTGACGCGCTCTTGGGCGGCGTCCAGCCAAGCTTGCGCCTCGCGGTCAACCTGTTGCAAAGCCGCCGCCAACGCTCGCGCCCCATCCTCTCGCCCCTTGCGACGCGCCTCGGCAACCAGCTGCTGCGCTTGCCGACGCGCGGCTTCAATGCGGGCAGTCGCCTCAGATCGGGCGGTTGCCAGCCGTTGTTGTTCATTGGCTTCGTGTTGCCGGATAACATCCAGTGGATCGGGCACGCTACTCATGGAGGTCTTCCAACGGAGCTTACCAGGCCCATAAATCGGCCGAATCTATTCGATGCCGGCGCATCCACTTGTAGTATAAAGGATTATCAGGCGCGTCTCAGATGACGAAGGGCACAAATTCACCTGACAAAAGTCACCTGTCGGGCGGCGGCTCAGCGCAGAGGGTCGGCGCGCTGACTAGGATTGGATCAATTCGGCCGATTAAGCCGGGCGTTCTGCCTTATCGGCGCGCCGCCGCCGAATCCGCCTCACTAACAGCAACCCCGCCAACACCCACCACAACCACGGCGAAAACAACAAGCGTCCCGGCGAGGGCCAACCCAGGTAAATCACATGGCTACCGGCCACCGTCATGCCGCCGTTTACCGCCACAGCCTGCACCCAATAACGCCCGCCCGGCAAATCCTGCGGCAAAGGCGCTTCTCCGGCGAACATTCCGGCCTGATCGGCCGCCACCATCACCCGCGTTACCACCTTGTTATTGGTGTTTTCATATTGCGTGCGCAGGTCATTGTCTGGGTTAAGACGCGGCAAAATGGTCGCTTGCGCCGCCGCCAGCGTCACGGTCACCGGTTGCCCGGCCGACAAATCGCCGCTCCCACTGAAAGCCAACCGGCTCCCCCACAGTTGCCAGTTGAGACGGGGACGCACCGCCAATTCCGAACGCGGCAATGCCAGCGCCAGCGCCGGATCGCCGAACAAATTATGGGCGTGTTGTTGCAACCCGTATATCAGCGCCGCATCCAATGGCGGCGTTTCCCGATCGGTGGGGATAGCCAGCGCATACAGGCGCGGCACCAGCCGCCCCAACAGCCAGAGAGACAACGCGCGGTCGGAGCCGGGGTTCTTATAATTCAGTTCAGCCTGTCGTATCCACTCGCCGGCTGTAGTCGCCCGCCCGGTCAGCAGCCCCGTGAACAAATCCTTGCCCAGGATGGTGTTGGCCGCCGGCAGCGTAATGCGCGACGCCGCGTAGGTTGCCACCGGTCCGCCCGGTTGCAAGAGCAATCCCTCCGCCAGCGACCAATCCTGGTCATATTTGCCTGCGCTACAGGCCACCATGGTCACCAATGACGACTCGGCATCCGTCACCAGCCCTACATCCCCTAGATTGAACACACGCCCTTTCTCCCCATCAGCCCCCAGGGCC
>JAYRVN010000511.1:0-3201 GCA_041918535.1 Chloroflexota bacterium | reverse complement strand
TGTGGGATTGGCCGAGCGGCGGCAAGCTTTGCTCGCCTTAGCGCAGGGCCGGGTGCTGGAAATCGGAGCCGGGGCGGGCTCCAACGGGGCGCATTATCCGGCGGCGGCGCACGTCGTCGCCACGGATATCAACCCGGAGCACCTGCAGTTGACCCGGCGCAAGGGTCACCTGACGCGTCTGGCCTGCGCCGACGCCCAGCAATTGCCATTCCCGGACGATAGCTTTGATGTGGTCTGCGCCACCCTGGTTTTTTGCTCGATCCCCGATCCTATGCAGGCCTTGGGCGAGGTGAAGCGCGTGTTGCGCCCTCAGGGGCGGCTGTTGCTGCTGGAGCATGTGCGTGGGCAGGGAGCGATCTCGCGCCGGCTGACTGATTGGTTGAACCCGCTCTGGCTGTGGCTGCAAGGCGAGTGTCACCTCAACCGTGAGACGGCGCGCACGGTGGCAGCCGCGGGTTTCCGACTTGACCAGGTTGATCAGGCCGGATGGTGGGGGGTGTTGGCGGAGATTCACGCCACCAAAGTCATCTAGCGGGTTGTTGAACGCCCTTAGGGCCTCAGGGCCTGGCTGCGCGGCGCATCCGGCGGAAGCCATCCACCCAATAAATCAGCAAGGCCGCCCAGATCAAACTGAAGCCGATCAGGCGGCTGGGGTTGAAGGCTTCTTGGTAAATCAGGATGCCGATCAGGAATTGCAACGTGGGGGCGATATATTGCAGAATGCCCAACGTGACCAGGGTGATGCGCCGCGCGCCATAGCCGAAGAGCAACAGCGGCAAGCCGGTGACGACGCCGGAGAAGATTAGCAACAGGGTGGTGCTCAGACCGGTGTTGCCGAAGGCGGCGTGGCCTTGAATTTGGCGCGCGCCCAAGAAGAGGGCAGCCGGCAGGAAGAGCAGACTGGTCTCCAGGGAGAGGGCGACGAGCGCGTCGAGTGGGGTGAGTTTGCGCAGCAGGCCGTAGAGACCAAAGGAGGCAGCCAGGGTCAGAGGTATCCACAAGACTACGCTATAGCTGAGGGTGAGGTAGAGGACGCCGATCAGGGCCAGGCCGACGGCGACCATTTGCCAGGGGCGCAGGCGTTCATGCAGAAAGAGGACGCCGAGCAGAACGCTGAGGAGCGGGGTGATGAAGTAGCCCAGGCTGGTGTCTACGATGTAGCCGGCATTGACGCCCCAGATGTAGGTGAGCCAGTTGATAGAGAGCAGGGTGGCGGAAAAGAGGTAGGTGAGCAGGATTTTCGGCCGATTCCACGCCTCCAACCACAACCCCACCTGGCGCGTCCCCACCAACAACCCCAACAAAAACACAAACGACCACACAATCCGGTGGCCCAATATCTCCGGGGCGGGCGCGGCCTGCACCGCTTTCCAATAAATCGGCAAGACGCCCCACAACGCGTAAGCGACAATGGCCGCCCATACCCCCTTGTTGTTCATGGCAGCATGGCCGCAGCGAAGCGGCCCAGCGCGGCGATATGTTCGGCCGGCGAGGTGAAACCGGCGCGCAAGGTGTTGAGCGAGACATGCGTGGCTCCGGCGCGCTCCCAATCCAGCAGGTAAGCGCGCCATGTCGCCGGTTGTCCATCCCCCCAACTCAGGCGCGCCTCCACGCCCACATCGGCGCGCGCGCGCCCGGCCCGGTCTAAGCCGGCCCACAGCTTATCTAACAAGGGTTGCGCGTCGGCGGCGCGGCGGTGCATGGGGAACCAGCCGTCTCCCAGGCGCGCTGTGCGTTCAATCACGGCGTCGGCGTGACCGCCCAACCAGACCGGGATGGGGCGTTGCACGGGCAAGGGATTGATCCCGGCGTCCGGGATGGTGTGCCAGCGCCCCTCAAACGTCACCAGCGGCGCCGTCCACAGGCGACGCAGCACCGCCACTTGTTCTTCCAGCCTGGCCCCACGGGTGTGAAAATCCTCGTTGAGGGCGACATATTCGACAGGGTTCCAGCCCACGCCCACCCCCAGGCGCAACCGGCCGCCGCTAAGCACGTCCACGGTGGCGCTTTGTTTGGCGACCAGGGCGGTCTGGCGTTGCGGCAGAATGAGTATGCCGTTGACGAAGCCGATGTGTTGGGTCAGCGCGGCCATGTAGCTGAAGAGGACAAACGGTTCCAGGAAGGGGTCGCGGTGGGTATAGGGGCCTTGCCAGCCGCCGGGGCGGTCGGGATTTGCGCCCAGGACGTGATCGTAGGCCAGGATGTGGCTGAAACCCAGGGATTCGGCCGATTGCGCGAAGTCGCGCACTGCCGCCGGGTCCGGTTCAAATTCATTTTGTGGGAAAACCACACCGATGCGCATAGTCAATCTCCAGGGAAAAGATAAGGTAACGGCTCAGCCGGCCACAACGACATGGGGAAACTTGAGCGTCCCCAATGATACTTCCGGCGCTGATCTTCGGCCAGATCAAGCCGGGCTGTTCAAATCAGGAAAAGGAAGCTAACGCCGGCAAAGGTGATCAGGGTTCCCAACACGCCGCGCCAGGTGATGCGCTCGCCGAAGAACAGGGCGGAGAGCGGCAGCAAGAGAACGGGCGGCAAGGCCATTAAGGTGGAGGCAATGCCGACGCGGGTGTGCTGGATGGCCCACAGGGAGAGCCAGATGCCCAAGAACGGCCCGACCAGAGCGCCGCCGGCCAGGGCGCTGAGGGCGCGGCGATCGCTGAGTTTGGACAGAATCGGCCGAATCTCTCCCCTCAAGCCGCTCCAACCCCACAACACCACCGCCCCCACCACCAACCGTATCTCTGTCGCCGACAGCGCCGAAAAGCCGTCCGCCAGGGCATAGCGAGCGAAGATCAGGTTGGCCGTTTGCCCCAACGCGCCGCCCAAGGCCATCAGCAGCCCCAAGCCGTATTGGCGCGACTGTCCGGGTATTGCCGCGGGTTGCTTCTCGGTGATCACCCAGACGATCCCGGCCAGAGCTACGACAATGCCGACCATTTCCCAGCCGGACAACGTCTCGCCGAAGGCCAGCCAGGCGACAAACGCGCTCATGATCGGCACGCCGGCCATCACCAATTGCGCCAGGCGCGGCCCGATCAACACATAGGCATAAAACAGCGCCCCATCCCCCAGCGCCAGTCCCAGCACGCTCGACAGCGCCAGCCAACCCCAGCGCCAGCCCTCCGTCCCCCACGGGAACAGCGTCCCCTGAAGCGCCAGATGCGCCAGGCTGATATACAGGATGGCGAACCCCAG
>JAYRVN010000510.1:0-4889 GCA_041918535.1 Chloroflexota bacterium | reverse complement strand
CGACCCCGCCCTGGCCCTGGCTAAAGCCTTTCAAAGCCGGCTGACGCTGGTGCGGATCGTGCCTCATCCGCAAATAGTCCTCAGCGAATATACCTATGAAGTGGCCGATCTGTTTATGGAGTTGCGGACGGCGGCGGTCAAAGATGCCGAAGAGTACCTGAAAGCGCAACAAGGCTCACTTAGCCAACAAGGGTATGAGGTGCGTTATCAGGTTATTGAGGGTGATAACGTGGCCGAATGGCTGCTGGACGTGGCGGAAAGCGGCGATGTGGACACGCTCATCATGTGCACGCACGGTCGCAGCGGCCTGCAGCGCTGGGTGTTTGGCAGTGTGGCCGAGAAGGTTATCCGGCAGGCGCGCATTCCGGTGTTATTGGTGCGCCCGACGGCGGCGGCTGAAACCACTCTGGTGGAGACGCCGGCAGTTTCGGCCGAAACTGCCTGATCCCCCAGGCAGCGTCAATTTGAGACCACAGCGGGCGCGCGCCGGTTGCGAGTGTGGCGCGCCCGCGGCGCAGTCGCAGACGATAGCGCCGGAGTGACGGCTTGGGTCGCTCCGGCGCGGCAATGTTTGCGTCTCAAGTAGGTTGCCTAACCGGCTTAAACAGACTCCGGGGCTGTCTCTTCTGCCTGCCACTCATACAGCACCACCATGCGAAAGATGTCTGACTCCGTGATGATGCCGACCAGATCGCCGTGTTGATCTAACACCGGCAAACCGCTGACCCGGCGCGCCAACATCATTTGAGCCGCCTCGCCGAGGGTGGCGTCCTCAGAAATAGTCACCGGATTGGGCGTCATGAATTGGCGCACCGGAAGTTTCGCCAACAAGTAATTCGATTCCCAAATACTGAGCGACGTGGCGGGCGAAGGCTCCACGCCGCGCACGTCGCCCAGGGTGATGATCCCAACCAGCTTGCCCGCCGCATCCACTACCGGCAAGCGTCGAATTCTCTTTTCCTTGAGCAGTTGGTTGGCTTCAGGCAACGTTGCGTCGGGCCGGATGGTGACGACATTCTGGCTCATCCAGTTCTTCACCAGTTCGTGCTTCATACAGTTTTCTCCTCTCCCTTGCGCCCTGCGCCGATAGGCGGAGCGGCAAGGTCTCTACCCTGATTGTAGAAGCAATGGCGGGCGCGCGGCAAGGACAAATGTCACCGGCCACGCGTGAGGATCGTCATGCTCGCTGGCCGGCGGGCAGAAATGGGGGGCTTAATCGGCCGAATCTCCGACGCCGCCAACTAGCGCCTGGGCCAGGGCTCCCGGCGCCACCGTTTGCGGCAGGGCGGCAATCAAGCCCCAGAGAACCCATAAGATGACGCCGGTTTTGGAGCCGGGCGCTAAGGCGTCAATCAGGCCGTAGAGGTGAAAAGTGATGACGGCAACACCCAGGCCAATCGCCCAGGCGCGTCGGGCCGGGAAATGGCGGGCGCACCAAATCGTCAGGCCCACGGCTGCGCCTAACAGGGCGAGGTAGGCGATTACCCCCGGCAGACCGGTGTCGAGCGCCACTTGTAGAAAGATGTTGTGCGCGTGGGCAATGTCATAGGTCTCTTCAATGGCAATGGGATACAGCCGGTGGACGGCTCGCCGGAAAGCGCCCAGCCCCAGGCCGGTAAACGGGAAATCGTGAATGCCCGTTACCGCCCAGCGCCATACCTCGCGCCGAAATTCAAGCGTCGAGAGTGTGCCGATGGCGCTGGTGCGCGGCGGCTCTTGCCACAATTGCTGCCAACGGCCTGGCCCGACCGCCACGGCTGCGCCTATGATCGCCACCAGGCATAGGCCGAGCAGCAGCCATAAGCGCCGTCTGGCCGACGAGGTAGGGGGCAGGGCGACGGCCCAGAAAAGGACCAGCGCGCCCAGGCTGCCTAACGCCGCCAGCCAGGCGCTCCGTGATTGCGTGAGAAATAGCAGGGCGATCAGCCCCAGTAGCCCTAGCAGCCCGACCAACCAGCCGACCCAGGACAGAAATCGCCGCCGCGTCGGCGGACGGACCAGACAGGCGGTCAGCGCCAGAGGCAGGTAGACGACGATGGTTCCAGCCAGTTGGTTGGTGTGGACGCCGCCGGTCGGGCTTTCGGGCAGGCTGAAGAGGTGAGGGGGTAATCGGCCGAAAAGCCTCTGCACAAACCCCACTTCAAAGGCCCAATCGGCGCTAAAGAACCCCACGACGATGAGCGCCGCCCCCAGACCACCCAACAAGAGTAATCCCTGGTTAAACTGGCGCGGCGTGTGGATGGCGCGCGCCAGAAAACGCCAGACGGCGAAGCCGAGGAACAAGCCGGCAGCCTTGGGCAGGGTGAGATCGGGATCGGCCGAAACCAGACTCCCCATGACCAGCGTTGCCCCCCACAGCGCCAGGGCCAGGCTGAACGCTGAGGGCGGCACAAGCGGCTCCTGGTGAAACACGCGTTGCCACAGCCAGATGGCCGCCAACACGCCGGCCGACAACCAGGCCAACGGCGGCGCCAGGGTGGGGAACAACAAGAAAGGGGTCGCGCCTAACAGGACGATGCCTTCAATCAACAAGGGCCGGCGCGTCGGAGGGTGCGGCTCAGAAAGCACCTTTGCCTCGCAAGACGACGAACGGGGTCCGAATCAGGATGAGCAAATCCAACCACAGGGAGTAGTTGCGAATGTAGTACAAATCTTCTTCCGTGTGCAAATGCATCGGTTTGTCTGAGCGACCGTTCACCTGCCACCAGCCGGTTAGCCCTTGCGGCACGGCAAAACGCGCGCGCTGCCACGGTTCATACGACGCCACCAGATAAGGCAATTCCGGGCGCGGGCCGACCAGACTCATGTCGCCCTTGAGGATGTTGAGTAGTTGCGGCAATTCGTCAAGGCTGCTGCGCCGAATCAGCCGGCCGACTCGCGTCACGCGTGGGTCTTGCTGCCGTTTGTGAATCAACTGGCCCAATTCATTGACATAGCTGACCTCTTGTTGCATGGTTTCAGCTTTGTCTACCATAGACCGGAATTTGATCATGAGAAAAGGTCGTTGGTTTTCGCCCACTCGCTTCTGCTTGAAAAATATGGGGCCCGGGCTGTCGAGGCGGATAGCGATAGCTACCAAAGCCAGAAGCGGCAATAGTAGGATCAACATGATAGTGACCACAGTCACATCAAAGACGCGCTTAATCAGGCGTTGAACTTCGTTCAGGGCCGGGTCGCGCAGGTTGATCATGGGCAAGCCGCCGAAATCTTCCGCCTGGGTGCGATAGACAGCCATGCTAAAATAATCCGGCACAATATGTATCTTTACCGGCATTTCGCTCAGGAGATGCGCCAGCTCCGTCAGGCGTTCGTGGGCGCGCAACGGCAAGGCAACGACGACATCGTCAATGGCTTGCTCGGCGACGACCCGGGGCGCGTCCGACACTGCGCCAAAGAGGGGCAAGTCTTCGGTCACTTTGTCAGGATCATCGTCCAGATACCCCACCGGTATGAACTGCGCGGGGTCTTTCTCCTTCAGGGTTTCGCAAACGCGCCGGCCTAGATCGCCGGCCCCGACGATTAGAATGCGTTTTTGTAAGCGCAGCGCTCTGCTATGGAAGAAGAGTCGGGCTACCACGCGCCAGCCGAGCAAGAAGACGGCATCCAGGAGCACAAAGGTGAGGAATAGCCCGCGTGAGATGTCAATGTCAGCCAGATAGAATAGACCGGCATAGGCGATAATGGCAAAACCGATGGCGAGGGTGACGCTCTGGAATTCGTCTACGGCGCGCAAATTGTGGTTGGGGTCATAGACGGAAGCGACCAAGAACACGGCGCCCCAAATCGCCAGGGCAACGATGTAGAAGCCGATAGGGAGGCTGATGTGGGGACGCTCTTGCGGGAAGATGCCCGGCCACTGGATGCGAATCAATTTAGCCAGGAAAAGGCTTAATAGAGTCAGGGAAATATCCAGGCTAATTGAGATGAGGGCGCGGTTGACGTTTTGACTGCGGATCATAGGCAAAACCTGAGAAAATTTCGGCCGAAACGAGGATTGCTCATAAAGTTACATGACCAAAGTCGCCGTCGGTTGACCACGTTGAAAAAGCGGTCAACACAACATAACAACTAATGCTAAGTTTACTACTATTTGCGGCAAAGCGGAAACGCGGCCGCCACTTCGCGCAAACAAACGGTCAATCAGATGAGTCGTCGGTGCTTTCTTGATATAATCCAAGTGATCCCGGCAACCGCCAGAGAATCCAACTGTTTTGCCTGAGGAGTTAGCCCGCATGATTGTCACTTTGCCAGCCGACCAACTACGGCGCGTTTTTGAGGCGCCGGATATCCAATTTGAAACCACGCGCGATTTGGCACCTTGCACAACGATCATCGGTCAGCCACGCGGCGTGCAAGCGATTGCGTTTGGCGTGACAATTGATAGCCCGGGCTACAACATTTATGTGCTGGGGGAGACGGGCACGGGCCGTGCCACGGCGATCCAGCGCTTTGTGGAAAGCCAGGCGTCTGACGATCCGGTTCCGCCAGATTGCCTCTATCTTTTCAACTTCCAAACGCCGCACAAACCGGCGACGTTGATGTTGCCGCCGGGTCAGGGGCGGCGCTTCCGTGAAGCGATGGCCCAGATGATCGGCCGGTTGCAGAACGAAATTC
This sequence comes from Chloroflexota bacterium, assembly GCA_041918535.1. Classification (GTDB taxonomy): domain Bacteria; phylum Chloroflexota; class Anaerolineae; order Promineifilales; family Promineifilaceae; genus DAOTXO01. The sequence goes on along the minus strand of JAYRVN010000510.1, from coordinate 275 downwards.
CGCGAGCCTTTGACAATCAGACTTTTCGGGATGCGGCGCTGGAAATTCAACAGCGGGTACAGGCTGATCAGGAAGCGCTTTTTACAACCTTTCAAGCGGAGGCCGGTCGCAAAAACGCGGCGTTGCTGACGACGCCGGAAGGGGTGCGCATCACGCCGGCGACGAATGGACAGCCGGTGGATTCGGCCGAAATTTCCGCCTGGTCAGATGAGGCCAAAGCCGAATGGAAACAAACGCAGTTCCAGCTAGAGCGCGCCCTCAGTGAAGTGCTCTTT
>JAYRVN010000509.1:0-11826 GCA_041918535.1 Chloroflexota bacterium | reverse complement strand
CGCTAACACCGTCGAGGGCTTCCAGGAACTCCTCCACCGCATTGACGGCGATCAAGCGGATACCCTGGCTACGGGTGACGGTTTCCACGACTTCAGCCGCCTCGCCCTGGCGCAATAAACCATGATTGACAAAGATGGTCGTTAGCTGGTCGCCGATGGCGCGGTGGAGCAGCGCGGCGGCCACTGTCGAATCTACGCCACCGCTAAGGCCCAGCACGACGCGGCCGGCGCCGACTTGGGCGCGAACGGCGGCGATTTGCTCGTCTATGAAATGGGTGGGGGTCCAATCAGCCGAACAGCCGCACACATGGCGGACAAAGTTGCGCAAGATGATGTGTCCCAGGGGCGTATGCGCCACTTCGGGATGAAACTGAACGGCATAGTAACGGCGTTGGGAATCGGCCGAACCCGCATACGGGGAGTTGTCGGAGTGCGCAATCGGGTAAAAACCGGGGGCCAGCCGTTCCACCCGATCCCCATGACTCATCCACGCTTCTAGCCACGGTTGCGCCACCGCCAACGGCAAATCCTGGAATAGCGGATTATCCGGCTCATCCACCCAAACATGAGCCGGGCCATACTCCCGCTTCCGACTCTCCGCCACATGCCCGCCCAGAACTTGAATGAGCAGTTGCATCCCGTAGCAAATGCCCAAGATCGGCGCGCCGCTGGCCAGGACATAGTCGGGGAGCGGCGGCGCGCCGGCGTCGTAGACGCTATTCGGCCCGCCGCTGAGGATGAAGCCTTTCGGTTGCAGCGCCAACACCTGCTCCGGCTCCGCCCGCCAGGAAAAAATCTCGCAATAGACTTTGGCTTCGCGCACACGCCGCGCAATCAATTGGGCGTATTGCGAACCATAATCCAAAATCACAATAGCATCATGTGGCATAAATATCTCGCGCCGGTTGTCCCGTTTCTTCTCCAACGGCTTGCGCCCAGCCTCGCGTCCGACTGACGCAGCTAATTTCAACGAATTATAACACCGGGCGGACCGCTCACCTAAAGCAAACCGCGCATAAACACATTGTTACTTCTTTCACAAGCCGCTTGACGCCCCTTGTTTGCCGCCATATAATTCCGAAAAATCGAAGCGTTCAAAAAAAATTGAACGTTATGAAGGTTGGGGAATTTGTCATGATTGAAGCACAGATCAACGCGGCCCTGGCGGCTGTTGAAGAAAAACTTGTCTCTGCCATCGAGAGCGACGTGGCTGTTCTGGCGGACGCCAGTCGCCACATCGTTACCTCGGGCGGCAAACGTTTGCGCCCCCGCTTAACGCTCATGGCCTACCTGGCGGCCGGCGGGCAAACGCTGGAGACGGCTCTTCCTCTGGCAGCGGCGATTGAATTGGTGCATACGGCCACCCTGGTGCATGACGACATCAACGATCATAGTCTGACCCGACGCGGCAAATTGTCGGTCCATGCCCGTTGGGGACGCACGTTTGCTCTGCTGACCGGCGACTATTTGTTCAGCAAGGTCTATGAGCTGATGGCGCCCTTTGGCAACCCGTGCAACGAGATCATGTCTACCGCCTGTGTGCGGCTGGTGGAGGGTGAGACCTTGCAGGCGGCGGCAGCCAAAACCGGCGAGATGAACCGGGAAGTGTACAAGACCATTATCGAGCGCAAGACGGCCAGTCTGTTTGAGGCAGGAGCGCGCATGGGGGCAGTTGTAGCCGGGGCCGAAGCGGAAGTAGTGGATGCACTGGCGGAGTATGCGCGTAACGTGGGTATGGCTTTCCAGATTGTGGATGATATCCTAGATGTGGTGGGGGACGCCGAAACGCTGGGCAAACCGACAGGTTTGGATGCAACACAAGGGCGCGGCCTGGCGGCTGTGCAAAATGGGCGGGGCGGGGATCAGACCCACCCGACGGCTGTGCTGGAGGCGGAAGCGGAGCCGGACCCATTGCAAGCGATGTTCTTGCGCCTGCGCGAGTCGGGCGCGCTGGAATTGGCGCATTTGCAAGCGGTAGAGTTGGCCGAGCGGGCGCGAGCCGCGTTGCAGGCAGTGCGACCGTCGCCGGCGCGGGATAGCTTGGAAAGGTTGATTGACGACGCCATCAATCGCCAGCGTTAACCGCCGACGCTCACCCGGCAACCTTTGCCCTAAGCCCCATGCTATTTCACACCCTGGTCTTTGACCTTGACGGTACACTTTACCCTAGAGACAACTCGTTGTATGACGTTATCATGACGCGCATTGGCGCTTATTTGCAGCGCGCCGCCGGTCTTTCGGCCGATGACGCCCAGGTCTTGCGCCGCCGCTATTTTGTGCAATACGGCACAGCTTTACGCGGCCTGATGAGCGAAAGTCAGGTGGACGCCGAAGAGTTCTTGCACATGGTACACGACATTGATATCCAGGCGTATCTGGGGCCGGACCCGGCCCTGGCGGCGTTGTTGCGCGGCTTGCCGCAGCGCAAGTTGATCTTCACCAATGCCAGCCGCGAACATGCCGGGCGGGTGCTGGAAACGTTGGGCGTGGCGGATTGTTTCGAGAGCATCCTGGATGTGCGCGCGATGGATTTTCGGCCGAAACCCGATCCCCTCGCCTACCAAATCCTCGCCCGACACCTCTCACCCCCTTTCGCCGAGGTCCTCTACCTGGATGATGAGCCGCGCAACCTCCCCCCTGCCGCCGACCTTGGCCTGACCACCGCGCTCGTCAACCCCACCACCCTCTCGCCCGATCCGCGTATCCATCACATCCCCGACTTATTCCACCTGGACACCCTGCTAAATCACTCCTTGCCTTTGCCGCACGGCGGCGCAATTCATTGACGCGACGCGTCACAATCGGCTATAATTAGGTTAACCGGCCCGCTTTCCGGGGCGGAGCTAACAGCTTGGCGCAACTTGCCAACCCGGCGCGTAGCGGGGTGGCGCAGCGCCCTCAAGGAGTAACAGCCGCCATGACCACCAAACTCGCCGAAAAACCCTGGCTTAGAAACTACGACCCACAAGTCCCTCCCACGATTGACTTTCCCAACCAACCTCTCCAGCGTTTTCTAGAAGATTCAGCGCGCAAATACCCCAGCCACACCGCGCTGATCTTCAAAGGGCGCGCTATCAGCTACCGCCGGCTCAACCAACTTTGCGATGCCGTCGCCGCCGGCCTTCACGCCAGCGGCTTCAAGAAAGGGGATCGCGCCGTCGTTTACATGCCCAACTCACCCCAATTTATCATCGCCTATTACGGGATTCTCAAAGCCGGCGGGATTGTCATCGCCACGAACCCCCTCTACACCGAGCGCGAGTTGGAGCATCAACTGCATGACTGCGGCGCTGAGACAGTTTTTGTCCTGAGCTTGTATTACAACATGCTCAAACGCGTTCAGCAAACTGGCAACACCAACGTCAAGCGCGTCATCGTCTCCAACATCAAAGAGTATCTGCCTACCCATCTACGCCTGCTTTTCACCCTGGCTAAGGAACAGAAGGAAGGGCATCGGGTGGAATTGCGCGACGGCGATTTGGGCTTTCAGGCCTTTCTGCAGATGGGCATGAAAGCGCCCCGGCCCCAAGTGACCGTTAGCGGCGACGACATTGCCCTGCTGCAATACACCGGCGGCACAACCGGCCTGAGCAAAGGCGCCATCGGTCTACACCGCAACATGGTCGCCAATATCTATCAAATGCGCGCCTGGCTGCCCGATTGGAAAGAGCAAGGCGAAGTCATTCTCACCGCCATCCCGCTGTTCCACTCCTATGGCATGGTGACGGCCCTGCATTTGGGCATGTCCATAGCGGCCACCTTGGTGCTGGTAGCCAACCCGCGCGACCAAAAAGACCTGCTGGAGAATATCAACAAGTATCAACCCTCGATGTTCCCCGGCGTGCCGGCCATGTACGTCGCCATCAACAACAACCCGGACGTGCTGGCTCGCAAATATAACATCGGCTCTATCCGGGCTTGCCTCTCCGGCTCGGCCCCGTTGCTGATGGAGACCAAACAACGTTTTGAACAGTTGACCGGCGGCACGTTGGTGGAAGGCTACGGTCTGACCGAAGCTCATGTCGCCACGCATGCTAACCCCTTCAGAGGTCGCAATGTGCCAGGGGCCATTGGCATGCCGTTGCCCGGCGTCGAGTGTCGCGTGGTGGACGCCAATGATCCCACACGCGATCTCGATATTGGCGCCGTGGGGGAGCTGGTGATCAAAAGCCCCACGATTATGCCCGGCTACTGGAATATGCCGGAGGCGACGGATCACACCGTGCAGGACGGCTGGCTGTTCACCGGCGACATTGTGGAGTGCGATGAGAATGGCTACTTCTATATTCGCGACCGCAAGAAGGATATGATCATCGCCGGCGGCTACAACATTTATCCGCGTGAGGTGGAAGAGGTATTAGCGCAACACCCGGACGTGGTAGAAGTGGCGGTCGGCGGTGTGCCGGATGAAAAGCGGGGCGAAACGGTCAAGGCCTGGGTGGTGAAGCGCGCCGAGGCAACCTTGACTGAGCAGGAGTTGATTGAGTGGAGCAAGGACAAGCTGGCGCGTTATAAGTATCCGCGCATGGTGGAGTTTCGCGCAGAGTTGCCCAAGACGACGGTGGGCAAGGTTCTGAAGCGGGAGTTAGTGAAGGAGCATTTGCAGCAGCCGCCGAAGATGCCGGTGGCTTGAGCTACGGCGTTGGCATAGAACGAAGAGGGGGGATTCGGCCGAATCTTCCCTTCCCTTAACCAACAAAAAAGGGGCGAGTTTTTGTCGCCCCTTTTCTGTTAACTCATTGCGCTACGGCCGCGTCATGGTCGACACATTGCCGCCCAAGTCATTCAGCGTATCATACAGAATCTGAACGACATACTTGCCGTTATGGGCAAACGCGCCGGGGTCCTTCTGCGAATACTGGTAGTTGTAGGCAGCCCGCAGCAAACGTGGGCTCCATGTCGCATACCGGGTGGCCGCTTCATCCCCGTCTACCACACCGTTGTCATTGGCATCCGTGAAGAAGTACGGATAGCTACTGACAGAATAGACGATAGGTGTCCCCACCTTATCCTTGGCATAAGCCTGCAGGGCTACATATACCGCGTCGCGCATGGTGGCGATTTCATTCGCGATACCTTCTGTTGAATCGCCGTCGCCATCATAGTCAACCGTCGGATCATCCGTATTGCGGATATTCGGCAGGTCTTCCTTCGACTTCACGTTCTCGTGGCAGTCCGCGCATTCCTCCACAACCACTTCCTGGGAGTGAATGTTGTGACACTCGACACAAGAATTGAAAGCGCCGACATGCTCATTACGTCCCAGATAGGTCTGGCCCGCATACTCATAAGCGCCCTTCGCTTCGGTGCCGAACAACGTCGCGCCCGCCGCAAAGTAATGGATGTTCAAGAAGCGCAGCTTGTCGCTCACCTCATCATCGCCGATGGTGCCGATCAGACGGTTAACGCTGGTCGTGGACTCCCGGCCCTGGTGGCAGGTAATACACAGGTTGCTCTTCAGGTCATCATTGGAACTGACCAAAACCGCGCCGCTGGGGAACGTGACTTGTTTCACCTCATAGATGGTGAACTCTTTCAGATCGTTGTGGCAAGTGGCGCAATTCAAACCATTTGCGGTTGGCTGCGAAGCTGTTACCCCTTCCTTGAGGAAGAAAGGCATGCCCGTAGCCGAATGACATTTGCTGCAACTGCCGGGGACAACGCCCGTGTCATCCCAATCGCGGAACGGCAGTTCCGAACCGGCGAAATGACCAAAGTCAATGCGGTGCAGATTGGCCATGTCAATCGGCGTCGTCAGTTTGGCGTTAAGACTCTCAATCGAGTCATACATCAGCTCTAGAATGTACTTGCCGCCATGCGCAAACGCGCCGGGGTCCTTCAAAGACACCTGATAGTTGTAGGCCGCCTTGGTCAAACGCCCCGTCCAGGCATTGTAACCGTTCGCGCGAACCGCTTCATCCGTATCTGCCGTGCCGTTGCTGTTTGTGTCTAGGAAGAAATAGGGATAGGCATCCGGGCTATAAGCAATAGCCACGCCACTCACTTCGTTGGCGTAAGTTTGAATCGCTTGCAACAAAACCGCACGGACACCTTCCAACTCATAGTAGATGCCTTCTTCCGTGTCGCCGTCGCCGTCAAAGTCCTGCAGCGAGCCGTTCATACGGATATTCTTCAGGTCATCATAGCTGGCAACGCCATCATGGCACTCGCCGCACTTCTCAAGCCGCAACTTCAGCGTATGCTGGTTGTGGCAACCCACACAAGTGCCTATACCCGGCACATGGTCAAACTTGGCGTCGTAGGTCTTCCCCTCATATTCAAAACCACCCTTAGCCACCGTTCCATAGAGAGTGGCGGCTGCAGCGTAGTAATGAATATTGGTGAAGCCCAAGTCGGCGCTGACCGTGTCGTCGTCCGGCAACGCTGCATCGGTGATCTTCTGGCCGACGCTCATCATAGATTCACGGCCCTGATGGCACTGCATACAACGCGACTCAGGTCCCAGACCTGTCACTTCAATGCCGGATGGGAATGTGACGCTGCTCATGGTGAGCGTCACACTGTTGTGGCACGTCTCACAGGTAACTGTCGTGCCGATAGGCGCCGCTTTGTCCACCACACCCGCCGGGCTACCGTCCGCCCCAATAAAGTCCAAGTAGCCGGGGTTGCTGTGGCACTTCGCGCATGAGGTCGGTATCTCGGCCGGATCATCCTCGTTCCAATGCACAAATGGCTCATCGGTCTTGGCGTTGTGCGCCGAGCCAGACCAATCAGCCTCAAAGGGGACCACGGCTACAACCGGCTCCAAAGTCACTTCAACAATACGAGTGACTTCAACTTCGGGGCCGGGCACTTGCACCGTGACCTCACGCGTAACCTCAACAGTGGTCGGGGGCGTCTGCTTGCAGGCGGCCAAAGAGAGCACCACCAACAGCGTCAACCCAATGAGTACAAGGCCACGTCTTCGTGGGCTGTCTCGCATAATGTACCTCCTATCCTGATAAAGCTGCATTTTCATTGTACTTGCCAAAGTCGGCTTATCTGAGCGCTGTTGGGTGGACTAGGACTTCAGCGCCGGGATTCGCCAGCCTATGGGACCGGTGTGAGTAACGGCTGAAAAACGTCGCGCGTTAGCCTGGGAATAGTCTGGATGGCCGTATCCTCAAACGTAAAGAGCCAAATGAGGACGGCTAATGCCATTATCCCAATGATGGCGCTAACAACAAAGAAAACCTTCTGGCGTTGTGGGCTGATCGGCCGATCTACGCTCGGCCAGGGATCACCGCCTTGCTCCAGCCGTTCTAATTCCAGGCGATGCTCTTCCGCCATGATTTTGCGCGGCAGATTGCCGGTGAACATGCTGGGATTAAAAACCTTGATGTGCACATTATACATATGCCAAATGACGATGGATAGCACGGCGAGCAAAGCCTCGCCGCCGTGCGCGGCTTTGGCTGCCGGGATGATGAAACCGGGCACCACTTGGGTGGTGGCAATAGGGTTCCACAACATAAATCCCGTCAAAACCATGACCCCGGTGCCCCACACCACAGCCCAATACTCAACCTTCTCGCCAAAGTTAAACTTGGCCATCTTGGGGTGTTCCGGGATAAGTCCTAAATTATAACGCGCTGTATCTATGGCGTCACGGACATCCTTGATCTCCGGCAGGATACGGTTACGCTCATGCCGGACAAATGTGCGGTAAGCGCCGGTGAAAACGTGGTAGACCGTGCCCGCCACCAAGAGAAAGGCGGCGTAACGGTGGATGATGCGCACCGTTTCAATCCCGCCCATCAGGCTGATCAGGGTTTCGGCGATGGCTGTCGCCGCATATTTTTGCGGCAAGCCGGTGAGACCCAGGATTGTAAAGCTCACCAACAAAATCGCGTGCTCAATTCGCGCCATCAGGCGAAAGCGGGGGTATTGTTGCGTCGCGCTGGTCACGAATTCAACTCCTTAGCCGCGTACGAATACGCCGAAAGATATCGGTCGCCACAAAGAATCCAAAGAAGGCGAGCGTTGTCGGGATAACAATGCGATAGAAGAGATTGACCAGATACACCAGCGGGTTGTGCTGAAGCGATGGCTCAAAGTGGCTGGTCCAGGCGTCCGGGAAGTTGGCCGTTGCGTTGGGATGGCATTGCTGACAGGTGACGAGCAGATTGGCCTTGATACCGCTCTGGGGATCATCCGGCTGTTTGATGTTGTGGACGCCGTGGCAATCATAACACACCGCCTTATTTGACTCTGCCTGAGGGTCTTGATGCTCGAACAAGGTGACGGTTGTGCCGTGGAAATCAGCCACATAGGAGTTAAAGACGTTGGTAGAGATGTCGTATTGCGTCATTAGCTCGACATTGGCATGGCAATTAGCGCAAAGCAGCGGCGAGCGAATGCGGAAGAGATTCGTGGTGGGGTCATTGATATTGTGCACCCCGTGGCATTCAATGCAGGTGGGTACATCAGGGTTGCTCTCGGTCAGCAAAGCCTCGCCATGCACGCTGGTAGCATATTCATCGAAGATTTCGCTGTGGCATTTCTGGCAAGTATGGGAAATGCGCGAGCGAGGAACGTCAGGCGGCGCGGTGTTGTGAGCGCCGTGGCAATCAGTGCAGACGGCCGCTTCCGCCTTGCCGTCGGCGATGGCTTTGCCGTGAACGCTATCGAGTGTCTTATCGTAGTTCTGTTCGTGACAGTCGCCACACAGGGGATAACGTTCCAGGGAGAAATCGCGGTGGGATTCGGCCGAAAGCGGCGGATGCGGGTAGGCGGTCAGATTGGTGTGACAGTTGGTACATTGCAGCGGCTGCCAGGCATTATCCGCCCCATGTACGGAGTCATGCAAGTCCTCGGCGTTGATCGTCAAAGATAGCGTGTCGCCGTTGGGAAAGGTCAAGCTTTGGTCAGGGCGGCTGTGGCAAGCCAGACAGTAGGTATTGTCCGCCTTCGGCGCAAACAGCCCATTCTTAATCAGTGTCGTCGCCTCGGTTTCATCCAGCGGCCCTTTGCCCGCCTGCGTATGGCAGGCCACACAGACGGCGCTGCCGTCGCCGGCCTCCCAAGCGGCGGCGCTTAACTGCTTGTGCGCGCCATGGCAATCGGTGCAAACAATGGGGTTGGCGCTTTCCGGGCCGGGATGGCTAGTTAGATGGGTGTTTTGATGGCAACGCTGGCAGGCGTTAGCGCGCTTCAGCGTGTAGTTGCGCACATCGGGGGCGGCGACGGCAGGATGGGGGAAACTATAGTTGGCGGTTGGCTGGTGACAGGCGGTGCAGGCCAGGGGATTTTCGGCCGAAATTCCATGTGGCGACGCAGCCAGCGCAGCCAGGTCAACCTGCACCGATAGCGTTTCGCCGGAGGGGAAAGTGATTACCTTGTCGCTTTGCGCATGGCAGACCCGACAGGCTGTATCAGCCGGTAAGCTGGCGAAAGGGGCCGGGGAAGAAAGAGACGCGGTTTCGGCCGAAACCGGCGCCACCGCCCCCAATAACCCACCCATCAAAATACCCAGACACCATACACCTGACCAACCAACTCTCCAGACGTGTGTGCGGTGCAAAGCGCGATGCAAAATAACCTCCAAAATCACACGAAAGGCAACCCGATTTACCCGCCCAGGCTGCCTTCCTTAATCGTCCACAAAAACAGCCGCCGTCTACGGATTAACCGCCTCCGTAGGCGTCGGGGCGGGATTATGGTAATTAGTCGCCGCCTCAATTAGGGCCTCATCACTCTGGGCCGGCGCGCGCCCGCTGCCATCCGGCACGTGACAATGCCGACAGGTGAAATCCAACCCAAGCTGCGATAACGCTTGCGTGCCATCTTCAGAAAACTGCCCAATCTGCTGCGGGTCAATCGCCATCAAGTGCGTCCGGATGTCGCCGGTGAATTTCGCCGCATCTCCGACCGCGCTCTTCGTCACGCGCGGCATGTGGCAATCAATGCAGGCAATATTCATGCTGCCATGCGCCCCACCCCCGCGCGTCTTGACCTGGTCATAATGGCAATTTTCACACGTTGTGCGCGTCGTTTGCGCGCCCACCTGGCGCAACTGAACCACGCCCGTATGCGGATCGTGGCACACGACACAATCAATCGCTATGTGCTTGCTCTGGAACAACTCCTCATACTGCTCGTGGTGTTCAACAAAGCCGTTCTTGGCGTTCACCTGCTCAGAAGCGCCGCGCACATGACACGCGCCACACGCCTCCGAATCACGATCTAAGGTCATCTGGAACGACAACGGCGCATCCACATGCGCGCTGCCCGGCCCATGACACTCCTCGCACTGAATGCCCCCAAACGCCCACGTACCGATCAAACCGGGCAAACCATCCTGATTGCCTACCGGCAAATAACCGGTGGTGTGACAACTACCGCAATCATAGGGCAATTGTTGCTCGCCCGCATGATAGGCAACCCAATCGTTGCCCAATTCCACCTCAGGATTGTAGAAGTTGTATTGCGTGGTCGCATCCGCGCCGCCGGTGATGATATAACCTTGCTTATCCACAAAACGAGCCTTCCAATTGTAGCCGCCAATAACATACAGGATATCGTCCCAAGTATAACCATCCGGGGGAGAAGGAAGCCGCGTGAAGGGATAATCGGGGGCTTTGCCGTCAACGACTTTGGTTAACTTCCAGGGGTGACCACTCTTGATGAAAACGTCGTAGAGTTCCTGATGACACTCGGCGCACGCTTCAGAACCGACAAAACTGGGGGGAGCAAAGCTAACCCCGTCAATCCCAGGCGCTCCAGGCAGCCCCGGCTCGCCTTGCAGACCTTGTGGGCCAGGCAAACCTTGCGAGCCCTGTGGGCCGGCAGGGCCTTGAGGACCCGGTTTTGCGGTGCATCCCGCTGCCGCTAAACCTATCAAAATCACCCAAGTGAAGGCTACAATCCACTGTTTTCGCTGCATGGACTGATCTCCGTGCGTAGTTAGCTGCTGCCATGAACCTCAGCGCTGAATGGGTAACAACCCATTTGGTGCTGTAGGTCACAGTATAACAGCACCATTTTAAAGGGACTAGTGACAAATGTCACTAATTTACCCCTACGTCGATCAGTGATAAGGTAGACACTGACATTCTGCCTGTCATGCGCGCCCGAATCATGCGATGCCTTTGGGTCGGCAAGTGAGCAGGCATATGTGTCTAACGCCTTATCGCTGCTCCGGCGCGCCGGCCTGAATCCATTCGGCCAAGGCCTTGACCTCATCAGCCAACATCTGTCCAAAATGGGGCTGACCGGCTGTCTGTCGCTGGTAGATCAGGCTGGTTGTTGCATCGCCTGGCGTCAGAGCTGGCCCATCTTTGCCGCCCTTCAGAATTGTCTGGTATTGACTCAGATCAAGCCCGGCCTCAGCCTGCGGCCCGCTGTGACAAAATATGCAACGTCCATCAAACAAGGCCCGGAATGTCCCGTCATACGTGCGTGGTGCGCCATCCAACAGGTAAGGGCTGGTGTTAAGCAGGATATACAGTTGCCGCGCCAGATAAGGCTCTAGCTCAGGCGAGTCAAAGCCCGCGTAGGTCCAGGCAGAGCCGTGGCAGGCCGCGTTGCCGCAGAAAGACGTATCAACCGGCGGCTTGCCTTCGAGTTTCGAATAGTCTTGCGACGGCTCGGAAGGCTGATGACAGGCGGCGCACGACCTATCCAGCGCGCGTCCATGTAAAGTAATCCATGCGGAGTGCGTATGGGAAGGTGGCTCCGGCCCACGCGCGATCTCGATATTAGCGACCAGTTCATTCTGGGTGGCAACCACCGGGACAGAGTGGCATAAATTGCACTCCAGCCGAATGGCCTCACCGACGCCGGTCAGGTGCTTGCCGTCATGGCAGCGGAAACAGCCGGGGCTGT
>JAYRVN010000508.1:0-4732 GCA_041918535.1 Chloroflexota bacterium | reverse complement strand
ATCGGCACCGAGGCCATCGCCCAGATGGAGATGACCGGCGACTATCCGGACATCGTCATCGGCTGCACCGGCGGCGGTGCGAATTTCGCCGGTCTTGCCTTCCCCTTCATCGGCGCCCAGCTCCGCGGCGGCCGGAAGACGCGCATCAAGGTGAGAAAGGTCTTAAAACCGATGTGAGGCGCGTCCGGCCCATCGTGAATGCCAAAAGGCGGGGCGTGGCTGATCCAGACGTCGGCGGCGCGCCCATATTGCACACGGCTGCGCAGCAACTTGGGCAGCAGGCGGGCCGCCTGCAACACCATTTCGCCCTCGGTGTACATCAGGGGGGCATTCGGCCGATAACGCAAACAGCCTTGTAAACCCGCCACCAGCAAGCCATCCTCGCGCATGAGCTTGCCGTGCAGATTCACGCCGCCGCGCACCCCACGCAGGATGCCGCGATCCGCCGTATATTGAACCCCGCTGTCGTGGTTGCCCAACACATAGAGCATGCGCACATCCAGGGCCGAGGTCAAAAAGTCCAGGTAGTAATAGGGAAGATCGCCGCAGCCCACTAAGAGGTTGACATCATGGTAGTAACTACGGGCATCACTGCTGTAAAGATGGTCTACCACCCGGTCGCTAACCGCCAGGATTTTTATGGCGTGGGCCATTGGCGCGTTTGATTGAAGGCCAGTTTATCCAGAATGGCCTGCTCCAGGTCAATGCCGGTCAGGCCGGCCAATTGCAGCAGATAGAGCGCCACATCGGCCAATTCTCCGGCCAGCGCGGCTTGGTCGGCCACATCCTCACGCCACTGGAAATGCTCCAAAATTTCGGCCGATTCCAGCGCCAGCGAGATAGCCAGATTCTTGGGCGACTGCACTTTCGGCGAATCCGCCGCATACCATCCCTTATCGGCGACAAAAGCGTGCATCCGCTCGGTGAGTTCCTGGATTTGCATAGATAGAAAAAACTTCCCGGAAACCTGAGCCAGCCTCCGGGAAGCGTTAACTCTGCCTTGCCGGCGCCGAAAGCGGTTTACAGGCGAGCCGCCATGAAGGCCGCCAGGTCAGCCACACGGGCGGCATAACCCCATTCGTTGTCGTACCAGGCTAAAACTTTGACCAGATTGCCCAGGGCCAGGGTGTCCATGGCGATGAAAACCGACGAGAAATTCGTGCCGCGCAAATCGGTGGAGACCAACGGCTCGTCCGTCACCCCCAGAATGCCCTTCATCGAACCCTCGGCATATTCCAACATGGCCGAACGGATGTCGTCGGTGGTGGCTTCCTTGTTTAAGATGGCGGTGAAGTCCACCACGGAGACAGTGGGCGTGGGCACACGGAAAGCCATACCGCCAAATTTGCCCTTCAATTCGGGAATTACCAGGCCGACGGCTTTGGCTGCGCCCGTTTCAGACGGCACGATGTTTTGCGCCGCCGCGCGCGCGTCGCGCAAGTCGCTGGCGCCCAGGTCTTGCAGTTTCTGGGAGTTGGTGTAAGCATGGACGGTGGTCAAGAGACCGCGATCAATGCCGAAAACATCGTTGAGCACTTTCGCCACCGGGGCGAGGCCGTTGGTGGTGCAGGAGGCGTTAGATACCATGTGGTGCTTGGACGGGTCGTATTTGTCCTGATTGACGCCGAGCACGATGGTGATGTCTTCCTGCTTGGCCGGGGCGGTGATGATGACTTTCTTCGCCCCGCCGGAGGTCATGTGGCCGCGAGCCTTGTTATCGCGGAAGACGCCGGTGGCTTCGATGACGATGTCTACGCCCATATCGCCCCAACGGATAGCGTTGAGGTCTTTTTCGGCCGAAACCGTGATCGTTTTGCCATCAATGACCAGATGACCGTCTTGCACAGCCACCGAGCCGGCATAAGGCCCATAGGTCGAATCATACTTGAAGAGGTGCGCGTTGGTCGCTACATCGAACAGGTCATTGACAGCGACCACTTCTAACTTGTCCGCAGCGCGTTCTTTAATGGTGCGCAAGACCAACCGGCCGATTCGGCCGAAACCGTTTATACCAATTTTCACTGGCATGTTGAACTCCTTTAGCGTGTTGGTTTCACAGGTGAATTATAGCGCAACCTGGCTGTTTTTACCTGGCTAAACCTCACCCGATCCTGTGATTTTTGTCACAAAGTGGCCGAATTGCGCCCGCCTGCGCCTGGCTCGTTGGCTGCCAGCAGGTTAATAACGACCTGAGCCACTTTGGCGCTGTCGTGCCGCCAGGGGCGTTGCCTATCCACCACCTCCGCCGTCAGCATAGGCACCTGGGACGGCGGGATGGGCTGAACGTAAAGCGTATGTCCGCCGCCGGTGTCGGGAGGGACAGAGAGATTGTTATTGGCCAGAACAAGATCAAGGATATCGGCCGAAACATGCCCCACCAACGCCGCCACATGATCCGCCACCGAGAAGCCATCCGTCTCGCCCGGTTGCGTCGCCAGATTACACACATACACCTTCGGCGCGCGCGTATGGCGCAAAGCCTCCGCCAGGTCCGGCACCAGCAAATTGGGCAGCACACTCGTGTACAAACTGCCCGGCCCCATCACCACCAGGTCTGCCTGCAAAATCGCCTGCAAGGCAGGTGGGTACGCTTTCGGCGTCGGTTCCAGGTACACCCGCTGAATACGCCCGCCCGCTTCCGGGATGCGCGACTCACCGGTCACGCGCTGCGAACCGGCGGGCGTCTGCACATCTGCTATCAACGTCACCGGCGTGAGCGTAGACGGCATCACCCGCCCCTGCATCGCCAACACCCGTTCCATCGCCAGCAACGCCTGATCAAAGCTGCCGGTAATCCCCGTCAGCGCCGCCAACAACAGGTTGCCGAACGCATGGCCGCGCAGCGGCCCCGGTTCCTCCGCCGGCAGACTGGCCCCGAAGCGATATTGCATCAACTGGGTCATCAACGCTTCATCGCGCGCCAGGGCTGCGATATTATTGCGGAAGTCGCCGGGCGGCAGCAAGCCCAGTTCGCGCCGCAGGCGGCCGCTGCTGCCCCCATCGTCCGCCACCGTCACAATCGCCGTAATGTTGCTGGTATGCTCCTTCAACCCGCGCAGCAAACCCGGCATCCCGGTGCCGCCGCCAATGGCCACCACACGCGGGCCGCGTCGCCCTTTCGAGTAGCGGTAGAGAGATTCAGCCACCCCTTCATCCGGCCGGCGGAAGGGCGCCACCAACCGCGATCCCAAGCGTTCCACCGCCAACAGCGTCAGGGCAACCCCCAACAACAAGGTCAGGGCGGCCCGCCAACCTATCGGCAAAAAGTGTAGCGCGAACAATTCATAGAAAGCGGTCGGCAGCCAACCGGCTAGGTGCACCCAGGCCAGAGCGGACAAAACGCCTATCCCCACCAGCCACGCCCCCAAACACAGCAGCAATAGCCAGCGTTTAACGCCGATACCGACCGTTAACCACAGTCGCCAGGATTGGCGAAATTCTTTTAACCGTTGCCTGAACATACCGACTCGACTCGTGTTGCCGACTGAATTCATTATAGCAGAATTGCGTTGGCTAGGGTCGGTGGGCTGTGTTATGATACTCGCGTTATCCTCGTCTGAGTGCTTATTGGCTATGCGAACCGTATTTTGGGATTACGACCGTCATTCCCTCAAGCTGATTGACCAACGCCGACTTCCCTGGAGCCTGGAGATTGCCGAATATCAGGATTATCGGGCTGTAGCTGCGGCCATCACTGACATGGTGGTGCGCGGCGCGCCGGCGATCGGGGCTACGGCGGCTTTTGGCCTGGCACTGGCGGCGCAGGCCGGCCAGACAACCACGACGGCAGCGCTGCTGGCGGAACAGGAGCAGGCGGCGGCGGTGTTGCAAGCGGCGCGGCCGACGGCGGTCAATCTGGCCTGGGCGCTGGCGCGGGTACAACGGGCAGCGATTCGGCCGAATCTGACCACCCTATCCGCCATCCGCGAAGCTGTCCTGACCGAAGCGCAACGCATCGCCGACGAAGATGTCGCCATCAACCGCCGCATGGCCTACCACGGCGCGGCGTTAATCCGCGATGGCGACACCATCATCCACCATTGCAACACCGGCGCGCTGGCCGCCGTAGATTGGGGCACGGCGCTCGGCGTTATCTTCGCCGCCCACGAACAGGGCAAGCGCGTCCATGTGCTGGTAGACGAAACCCGCCCCCGCTTGCAAGGCGCGCGCCTGACCTGCTGGGAACTGCAACAACGCGGCATCTCACATGACCTGATCGTTGACGGCGCTTCCGGCCACTTCCTGCGCAGCGGGCAGGTGCAACTGGCGCTAGTCGGCTCCGACCGCACCGCCGCCAACGGCGACGTCGCCAACAAGATCGGCACTTACAATCTGGCCGTAGTGGCCCAGGCCAATGGCGTCCCCTTCTATCCCGTCGTGCCCACCAGCACCATTGACCTCAACCTGCCGCACGGCGATCTCATCCCCATTGAAGAGCGCAGCGCGGAAGAAGTCGTCAGCGTGTGGGGCACACCCATCGCCCCGGCCGGCACATCCGCGCGCAACCCGGCTTTTGATGTCACCCCGCAGCGTTATGTCACCGGCATCGTCACGGAAGAAGGCATCGTCTATCCGCCGTTTGAAACAAATCTGCGCGTCGCCGTGGAAAAGGCGCGGGCGCGCTATGGAGAGGAGCTATGACCCACGCCATGACCGACACCCCGGTGGTCATCTTCTGCGGCGGGCAGGGCACACGCATGCGCGGCGACACCCTGACCAAAAAGGAGCTGGT
>JAYRVN010000507.1:0-8431 GCA_041918535.1 Chloroflexota bacterium | reverse complement strand
GGTGTAGCGGTTTTGCGCCTCCGCATTTTGCCCCAAGTTTTCTTGCGCTTGCCCTAGTGCAATCAAATTGCCGGAACTAGGGTTAATCTCCACGCCTTGTCGGGCGCGCGTGAGAGCAGCGGGCAGGTCGCCTTGTGTCGTCAGGGCGCGGCTGAAACCGACGGCGAGGGCATCGGAACCGGGCAGCACGGCGATGGCTTGCTGATACGTGGTGTTAAGCTTGTCCCAATCCCCTTCGGCCAGGTAGAGGTTGGCGAGCGCCAAATACCCCCGCGCATTGTCCGGTTGGGCGGCGATGGCGGCGGCATACTCCTGGCGAGCGGCCTCCACATCGCCCTGTTGTTGCCGCAGCCCACCCAGGGCGATATGGTTGCTGGTGCGGTTACCGGCCAGGTTGAATGTTTGACGATAGGCGGTTGCCGCTGCCTGTTCTTGCCCCTGGCTGAGATAGAGGTTGCCGAGCCGTTCATAAAGTTCGGCCGAACCCGGTAGCTGCGCTAATCCGTCCTGGAGGGCTTGTTCCGCGCCGGCCAGATCGCCCTGTTGGGTGTAGACATCCGCCAGACCCAGATAGCTGCGGCCGTCGGTGGGTTTCACAGCCAAAGCTGCCCGATAGTGGCTGATGGCCTCGGCGTAGGCGCGTTGGGATAGGGCCAGCGCCGCCAGGCGCAAATAGCCGTCGGCGCTGCCGGGATTCTGCGCGATCACGTCATTGTAAAGCGTGATGGCCTGGGCGGTTTTCCCCTGACGTAGCCAGAGATCGGCCAGCGTGGTTTGGGCCTCCGTGAATAGGGCGTTGGTAGCCAGCGCCCGCTGAAGCGCAGCTTCGGCCTCCGGCAGTTGGCTGCGGTTCAAATGCATTTGGGCCAGCGCCAACCAGGCCCCGGCGTTGCCCGGTTCCAAATCAGTCGGCCGCTTTTGGGCGTCAAAGGCAGCCACAAATTGTCCGCTTTGCTGATACGCGTCCGCTAGACTGCTCCACAAGCCGGCGCTGGTGGGGTCGAGGTCGGCGCCCTTTTGATAAGCAACGATGGCGGCATCTACCTGGCCTTGCGTGTTGTAGAAATCGCCCAGGGCTGCCCAGGCGGCGACCGAACCGGGGTAGACAGCCGCAGCGCGTTGATATTGGGTCGCGGCCAGATCGCGTTGCTCTGTCAGGCTATACAGTCCGCCCAGAGCCAGATAGCCGTCAACATAAGTGGGATCGGCCGATTGCGCTGTCTGGTAGGCGTTGACCGCTTCCGCCAGGCGTCCGCGTCGCTGGTAGAAATTGCCGAGCGTCACTTGCGCCCAGCCGGAGGAAGGCACAGCAGCGACGGCGGCTTGATAGTTGGCTAGGGCCTGATCGGGATCGCCCTGCGCTTCATACAGGCTGCCCAGGCTAAGCAAGGCGTTGAGGGCCTGGGGATCAAGGCGCAGGGCGGCCGCGTAGGCAGCGATGGCCGGCGCCCATTGGGCGCGCCGGGCGTATTCTTGCGCCAGGCTGATGTTGGCGACGGCAGACAGAGGATTGTTGTCTACCCCCGCTTGTAGCCAATTTAGCGCCGCCTCCGGTTTGCCCAGACTCAGATGCAGGCCGGCCAGGGCGCTGTAGATGACCGGATCGTTGACCCCATGCGACAAAGCCGCGCCGAGCGTGTCCAGGGCTGCCTGGTTTTCGCCCTGGTCGCGCAGCAGGTTGCTCTGCGCCAGATAGGGCAGAGCGTTGTGGGAATGGCGGTCAATGGCTTGCTGATAGTATTGTTGGGCTTCGCGAATATGGCCGGCGTGCAAGGCTTGATCGCCCTGGGCCAACAGGGTTTCGGCCGAATCCGGATCCAACGCCGCCGCCTGAGCCAAGGTCGCCGTCGCCGCTGCTATATCTCCTTGCGCCCGCTTCACCTCACTGAGGCGCCGATACGCCTCTGCGTCCGTCGGGCGTAAGGCTGCGGCCTGCTCGTAGGCGGCTTGCGCTTCAGACCATTGCCCGTGCGACCGGTATAGGTCGCCTTGTTCCAGGAAGGCGGACGGATTGAGTGGCTCCAGGCGAACGGCCCACTGGAGTGTGTCGCGCGCCTTTTCCCAATCTCCCGCCAGCCGATATAGCTCCGCCAGACTGATAAAGGGTTGGCTCGCCGCCGGATTGCGTCGCAATGAGGCGAGTAACGGCCCGGCCTGATAAGCCAGCCCTTGATTGCGGCCATCGAGCCGATTTAAACCATCCCGCGCCGGTTGTGACTGCGGGTTGGTGACCAGGGCAGCCTGATAGGCTTGCCGGGCCAACGCAAACTCGTTGAGTTGCATGTAGCTATCGCCGATGGCTTCGTTGTAGCTGCTGTTGATGGGTGCAAATTGGCGTCCGAATTCCAATTCGGGGATGGCGTTTTGGGGCTGCCCTAATTCGGCCAGGAGATCGGCTAATGCATCGTGGGGGCCGGGCAGAATGGTGTTGAGGCCGAGCCAGGCGCGCGAATAATCCATGGCGGTCTGAATGTCGGATTGGCGTTTGACGATCTGGGCCACGTCGCGGAAGGCGGTGCGATCAGTGGGGTCAAGCCGGATGGCGCTTTCGTAGGCGCGGATGGCGTCAGTCAGGCGGCCGGATTGGCGGTAGATGGCGGCGAGGTAGATATGGGGCAGGCTGAACCAGGGGTCGTGTCGGTTGGCGGCGGATTCGGCCGATTCCGCCTCGCTGAGCTTCCCTTGCTGAAGTTGCATGACCCCGATTTGCGTCAGGCGGAAAGGGATAGGTTCCACTGAATAAGCCAGTTGAAAACTGCGTTCGGCCGCGGCCGGCCAGCCCGATGCCGCCAACGTATTGGCAAGCAAATCATAATAGCGGGCGCTATTCTCCGGCATCTTCAGCGCAATGCCGCGTCGGTAACTCTCCCAGGCCGCGTCGGGTTGATCGGCCAGCCAATAAGCCATGCCTAACTGTGTGTGCAGCGGCGCGCGCTCGGGCGCCAGGGCAACGGCCTGGGTAAAGGCGTCCACTGCCGCCGGCGCTGCCTGGCGCAGCCAATAGGTGATGCCCAACTGTTGCCAAACCGCCGGCTCCGCCGGAGCGATCTTGGCGGCAGTTTGCCACTCGGCCAGCGCTTTGTCCAGGTCGCCTAGCCCTTCGTAGGCTAACGCCAGGCCCATGTGCGCCGGCAACATGTCGCCGGGCCGGCTCAGCGCCGCGCTGAATTGCCGTTCGGCGTCTTTCCAACGCTGCTCGCGCAAGGCGGTGTTGCCTGAGATGATGGGCGACGGCAGTGCAGACAGGTTAACTGCATACAGGGTGTAGGTGGCATCCTGGTAGACAGGCGTTAACTGGTCGGGCTGATAGCGGAATTGTAGATCCAAGAACAATCGATCGCGCTCCAGCACGACGTAGTCAATTTGTTGGCGCGTTAGCGTGTCGGCCAGAACGCCGTCCAGCAGGGTGGTGGTGCTAAAGTAGGCCACATCATACACGCGCTGGACAGTCTGTTCGGCCGATTCGACGTAATACAGCCGAGCCATGGTCGCAATGCTGCGGTAGTCCACCACGTTCACCTGGGCGGCGTAAGAGGGGAAACATTCATTCAGCGGCCCGGTGGAGAGAACGTTAATCGGCCGATCTTGCGACAACTCGTTCAAATAGGCGCGCAATACTTTGGCGCGCGAGCAGGCGCTAAAGGTTTCCACCGCCACCCGCTCTTCGTAACCGGGCAGGCTGATGCGCAGGCTGCCCCAGAAAGCCAGGATCATGCCGACCAGACCGACCAGGACGACCCCAGAGCGCGTGAGGGGGGTGCTACTCTTGCCGCGCCGTCCCCATAACCACTCCGCGGCCAGCCAGAAGGCCCAGCCCAGGGTGATAGTTGAGAGCAGCGGAAACGGCCAGGCCAGCCGCCACATCAGCGACGCCGGCACGAGCAGCCCCACCAGCCCGGCCAGGAACGGTATGTAGATCAAGCAGGGCAAGAGGAGCATCGTTCCTACAATGAGCCGGGCCAGATGATTGCGCTTGACCTGCGTGAACAAAATGGGCAAGGCGGCATAGCCGGCGTAGTTGATCGGTTGCAGGATAGTGGCCGGACTGACAATGAAGCGATTCCGACTGAGCAGCAGCAGTCGTTCCCAGAAAATAGCCAGGTGATATCGGCCGAGTTTGTCCAACTGCAACAACCCTAAGGCGTCTAGAATCTCCTTCTCAGCGGTAAAACGGATGTACTCGATGATCGGCACGCTCAAACACACCAGATATACCAGAAGTACGCCGCCCAAGGCCAACCGCTCGCGCCGTGAGCGCGCCACAAATATCAGATGGAGCAACCAGGCGCTGCCGCCAAGAATCATTAGCTGCGGCAGCGTGATGGCGTGGACCAGAGTGGCCCCGACCGTGGCGACGGCAAAGCCGATGAGATAACGAACCGATTGACTGTCCAAATACCATAACAAGAAGATGAGGGTGGGGGGAATGACAATAAACCATCCCTCGAACTTATCCTGGGCGATCCGTGTCACCAGATGGCTGCCGGTTTGCTCCACCAACAAGGTGGCCAGCAAATAAATGGCCCACAGAGCCAGTATGAAGAGGGCCAAATGACGTTGTTTGAGCGTCTGCTGGAGCAGGGTGTAAAGGCCGAGGAACGCCAGCGCGATCAGGATGATGCGGGTATTTACATAAAAGATTGCCGGCTCAAGGCCCGTCTGCCAGGTCAGCAGCGTTTGTTGATAGACCGTGACGATGAGTTCTTGCCGGGTCAGAACTCGGTTGGTCGTGCCGTGGAACGGTTCCCGATCGGTGATATAACCTTGGGTTAACACATCTTGGGAGAAGGGCATGACGGAGAGGTCGTCTCCATGTACCGGCCAGCGCGCCGCATCATAAGCCAGCACACCGACCATCACCACAACCAGAGCCGTCAATAGCCAGATGCCGACGTGGCGCTCGCCGTCATGGCTTTCCGTGTCCGGAGCAGTTGGCGCTGGGGCGCGGCCCTGCCGCCATTTCCAGGCCAGGTCCAGCAGCAGGCTGAATCCCAAGAGGCCAACGGAACAGGCAAATAGGGTTGTCAAACGCCAGTGGCCGATGATGCCCAGGACGATATAAGGGGTCGCCAAGCCTTTGCCGAGGACAAAGGCCATGGGCAAACGCTCCGGCCAGCTCAGGCGGCGCGTGAGCAATTGAGTGAGGATATAACCGGGCAGCATCATCCACAGCCAAGCGGCGCTGACGCTGAGCAAAGGGGCAACCGACGCCAGCCCCCGGCCGGCCAGCAACAAGACGCCGCCAATGGTTACAGCCATCAGGCTTTGACGCCAAGCGTAGCCGCGCCAGGCGCGTGAATCCCGGCTCATAGTGTGTGGATCATCCATGTTCAGGTCGGCCATAACCATGTGATGCCGATTGGCCCGTCTGTCGCGCCTGACTCAGATTGGGGTTCTGTGACCGAACCCGATAAAGGGCTGCGATTGGTGCAGGCGCATAAGGCGATGCCCGATGTTTGGCGCGGAAGCCGTTTTTTGTGCCCAGCGCCGACTATACCTCAGATGCCTATGGGTGGGCAAGCGGCCGGGCGCTGGCCTACGGCTGCAGGCGGGCCAGGTCCTGGCGCAAGCGGGCAGTGAAAACGGCGCTGCCTTCCTCGCTCATGTGAAAGACATCGAGAAAATAGGCGTCAGTCGTGTTGAAACTGTCGGCGAGTTCCCGATTGTAGTCCAGAATGGGGATGCCGCGCGCCTGGGCGATTTGGTGCAGATGTTCCACGGCTGCGGGATCGGGCGTGATTTCCGTAAGGTGCTCGGGAATGTGAATGAAAATCACCTGGCTGCCATCCTCAGCCATGAGGTCAAGCAGAGTGGCAAAGGCGGTTTCCTGGGCAGGGCTGTTCTGCAACGGCACATCCAGGCTGGGCAGTTGCGTGATGCCCTGGCGAGGCACATAGCCGCGCACATAGCCGGCCATGCGATCGAAGTCATATTCGCTGAGCGCGATGGGGAATAGCTTTAAGAACAGGGCGTCTTTGTCTTTGATGAGCGGAAAGCGATTGAGGAGGGTGGTCTCGGCATTGAGGGTTGGGTCAAACAGGGCGCGCCAGAAGGTGTCGGCGGGGAAGAATTCGCTATCTTGCTCGAATTGGCGACGCAGCCGCAATTCATCGAACATGAACCAGTCAACGGCGTAGAGAATGGTGTCGGGGCGGGGATAGTGGGGGCGGAAGAGCAAGCGGTACCAGGGCAGGTAGAAACTGGGATGGCTGCCATTGAAGGCGAAGTTGTAGGTGGTGATTTCGGCCGAATCCAACCCTGCCGGATTGATCGCCCGCACCGCCTTCGATGTCCCCAGGATTACCCGCTGGGCGTTCACTTCTGGCTGGCGCGCCTCCGCATATTTCCGTTCATACTGGCTCTCCAGCGTCCTATCTGCCAGCCAGTTTGCCCCGCCCCAGAGCAAGCCGAGCGGCAATATAAACGCCAGGAGTTGCCAGGCGAACTGTCTTAATTGATCTCTTTCTTCCAGCAGCATCTCTTACTCCCCAACCGCTGTCGGTTATCGGCTTGCCTAAAACTGATAATAGACAAAAGCCCGACTACCGAACACACCGAAAACCAGGATGATGAGAATCAAGGCGTATTGCCAGACGCGACGGATGGCGATCGGCTGGCGCTCCAGGCTGACTGAGGTGAACTCCCGGAGGCACTCAACCAGCATTAGGATAAGAATCCAACCGATAAGCGGCACCGCCTCGCGCAGCCAGGCTGCGTTCATAAAGGCTGTCGAACCGCCCCGCCAGAAATTCCCCAGCATATACAGCGCCCCGTCCAGCGTGGGTGACATAAAGAAGATGCCAGACAGGATAAACAGATGATAGGTGATGAGGATACCTAACGTCTTTTGCAGCCGGGGATGGCGATCCAGGTGGAGGGCCTTCTGTAGACGCAAGGTGAAGCCGCTGCGTTGCAAAAGGACGGCGATGACGATGAAGGCGCCATTCATCCCGCCCCAGAGCACATACGTCCAGTTGGCGCCATGCCACAGGCCGCTTAATAGAAAAACGGCCATAATGTTTAACACCCAGCGCGGCACGCTGACGCGACTGCCGCCTAGCGGGATGTAGACATAATCGGTGAACCAACTGATGAGCGAGATGTGCCAGCGTCGCCAAAACTCTACCACCGAGGGGGAAAGGAATGGCCGCTTGAAGTTCTCCATCAGGCGGAAACCCAGGACTTGCGCCGCGCCGAGGGCGATCTCTGAATAGCCGCCGAAATCGCAATAGACCATGAAGGTCAACAGATAGCAGGCCAGGAGCAATTCCCAGCCGCTGCGCCCCTGAGGATGGAAGAAGGCCGGCAAGGCCAGCATGGCCGCGCGGTCGGCGATGACCACCTTCATGAAGAAGCCCCAGGCCATACGTTGCAGACCGGCGGCGGCCTGTTGACCGTTGAAATGGTGTTCGGCCGAAAATTGGGGCAGCATGTGACCCGGGCGTTCAATCGGTCCAGCCACCAGTTGCGGGAAGAACGTCACGTACATGGCGTAGGTGAGCAAATTGCGCTCCGGCGCTTGCTGACCGCGGTAAACATCGAAAATATAGCTCAGGGATTGAAAGGTATAGAAGGAAATCCCGACCGGCAAAATCAAATTAATCCCCGGTAGTTGATAGGGCAGGCGAAAAACTGACAGCGTCGCGTTCAGCGTCTCGCCGAAGAAGTTGGCATACTTGAAGGTGAAGAGCAAGCCCAGGTTAAGAAGCAGGCTCAATTGTAACCAGCGCCGCCGTTGCCGCAGGTCGGTGGCCTCGCCCATGCGTAACCCCACATAATAATCCACCAGGGTTGAACCCAGGATGAAAACGATGTATTCGGCCCGCCAGGCCATGTAGAAGTAATAGCTGGCGAGGAGCAGCGTGATGCGGCGGTAGCGTTGAGGTAAGAGGAAAAAGAGCGCCACCACGACGGGGAAGAAAATGAGGAAGTGAAGCGAATTAAAGAGCATGGATCAGTTCACTCGTGGCTACTGGATAATTTGTCTAAGAGGGCTGCGCCAAAGAGCTGGAAGCCTTCGGCGTTGGGATGAACGCAATCCCGGTACAAACGACTGTCGGACCATTGTTGCCGGCGATCGGCCGAATCGCCCACCCCCGGCAAGGTCCCCCACAGATCGAGATAGATGACGTTTTCTTCCTCAGCGGCAATAGCGGCATAGATTTGCCCCAATTGTAGGAGCACGGCGTTGGCCGGGCCGGGTTCCGTCAGGCCGATACGACTCAACTGCACCCGGCATAACTCTGAGAAGAAGTCATAACTGCTGATGAGAATCGTCGTGTCCGGGCTGGCGGCGCGCAATTGCGCCACGACGGCGCGCAAATTGTCGTCAATCTGGCTGAGGATGCCATCGCCGTAAGTCAGATAGCCGTCAAGGAGGTCGTTGCCGCCCAGGAAAATGAGCAGCAGCGGCCGCCGAGCGTTTTGCGTG
>JAYRVN010000506.1:0-6871 GCA_041918535.1 Chloroflexota bacterium | reverse complement strand
GAATATCTTGCCCTTTCAATGGGGCCTGAGTTTTCCGGTGGAATTGGCGCTGGGCAGGCTGACGCCCGCGACGGCTGTCCGGGGTTTGGCTTACCAGTTGGTTTGGCTGCTGGTCGTTGCGCTGACTTTGCGGGTTGTCTGGCGGCGTGGTGTGCGCCGCTATGGCGCGTTTGGCGCCTGACAGGCGTAGGCTGAGGGCGTATGGGGCGTTATTGGCGGGTGTTACGGACGTATTTTCGGCTCGGCGTATTAGGCGAGCTGGAATATCGCGCCAACTTCTGGGTGCAATTGCTGGAATCAGCCTTGGGTCTGGTCGTAGCGCTAGGCGGCCTGTCGGTCGTGTTCACCCACACCGACTCCCTGGCCGGCTGGTTACCGGAACATCTGCTGGCTCTGGTGGGCATTCACATGACCGTCGGCGGCCTGATCAACCTGATTATCAGCCCCAGTTTGCAGCGCTTCATGCAAGATGTGCGGCGAGGGACGCTGGATTTTGCCCTGGTCAAGCCGGTGGACGCGCAGTTCATCGTCAGCGTCCAGCAGGTGCAGCTATGGAAAATCGTGGATGTCCTCTTAGGGATAGGCGTTTGGCTGACGGCGCTGACGCGTTTGGGAACGAAAGTCGGCCTACTTCAGGCGGCGGCCTTTGGTCTGGCGTTTGTGGCCGGCTTGATCATCGTGTATAGTTTCTGGATGATCCTGGCGACTATCGCCTTCTGGGCGGTGCGCGTGGAGAACGTTTTCGAGATATTTAACGCCTTGTTTGTGGCCGGGCGCTGGCCCGTCAATTTATATCCTCAATGGCTACGGCTGGTGCTCACCTTCATTGTGCCGGTGGCGTTTGCCGTGACCGTACCGGCGCAGGCATTAATCGGCCGATTATCGTTCCAAGCCTTAGCGGGCGCGGTTGGTTTAGCACTGTTTCTGCTCACTGTATCACGCGTCTTTTGGCAGTTTGGCGTGCGCCACTATTCAGGCGCTTCCGCTTAAGAGGCATTGCCCCATTGGGGTGGAAAGGAGTTGAACATGCTGCGAAAAAATTGGATGTTCATATTAATGGTGCTTGGCCTGTGTTGGCTGACCCTGGCGGTCGCCAGGCCGTCTTCGGAGGCTGCCGGCGCCGGCGGCCAACGCCGGCTCGACCGGGCGGGCAACGCCTTGCCGCAGGATTTCTACACCGATTTTGTCCGTTTCTCGCCGGACCAATACCCGGAGGCCATCTGCAATGATGGCACACCGGCCGGCTATGATGTGCAGCGCCCGACCGAAGGCTCAACCGATTGGGTGATCTATCTGAACGGCGGCGGCTACTGTTCGGACGACGCCTCTTGCACAACCCGCTGGCGCTCCCTCAGTCAATATATGACTTCGAAAAATTGGCTGCCCTTTGATTTCACTACGCAAGGCATTGTCTCCTCGGCCGGTATTTTCAGCCAATCGAACCGGGTTAATTTGCGTTATTGCAGTTCGGATTTGTGGACGGGCGGGCATGTGGGTGTTTTCAATCCGCAGAATCCCCCGCCCAAGCGCACGCTGATCCCGGTGGGCAACTGGCATTTTCGCGGCCCGGCGATTATCGAGGCGGCGATTGACGATCTGTTTCGCTTCGGTTTGGAAGACGCGGACACGGTGCTGATTGTGGGGGCGTCGGCCGGGGGGTTTGGCGTGTTGAATAATATTGACCGCTATTCGGCCGAAATTTCTCAACGCATCCCCGGCGTGACCGTGCGTGGCATCGCCGACGCCGGCTGGCTCTACCCGGCCATTCCTTACTCCGGCTCGCCCACGCTGGCCCACGACCTGCTCACGGAAGCCATGACCAATTGGGAAGGGCAAGAAGGCATTAACCAGGCTTGCCGCAACGCCCTCGGCCCGGACGAGGCCTGGCGCTGCTATCTGGGCGGCGCGACCGGCCCCTTTATCCAAAGCGTTCTGTTGGTCATGGAGCATCAGGTGGATGCGTTCATGTTGCAGCAGTTCGGAGGCGTCGGCTTCCGCACCACGCAGGTGAATTACCAGGGCGTTTCTTATAAGGGGTACAAACCCGCTTCGCTGAGCGCCGGCGAACTCCAATTCATGACCGACTACGCCGATTGTCTGCGCGACACCTTGCCCCTCCTGGGAGACAACATCGCCTACTACTTACCCTTCGATCCGGGGCAGATCATGGTGCATGTGATGACGGCCGGAAATTTCTTCAGCCTGCCTTTCCATTTTCCGCAGGGGTATATCCCACCGCAGCAAGCCATTCTGGAGTGGTTGGCGGCCGTCAACGCCGGCGATCCGTCGCTCTATGCCAACTACATCTCCAACGTGCCGTCGGATTTGCCGTTTCCGCAGATTGCCGACTGCGCCAATGTGGCTTTGCCGTAACGGCTAGTCGGTCGGATCGGCTCAGGCCGGCAGCAGCTCCAGGCGTTCTTTGGTGGCCGCCTCGATGTCGGCGCGCTCATAGAGGATGGGGTGGTAGATGCCGCCGAACCAATCGTTGATCTGGTCGTCGTAATGTAGACTGGCGGGATGGCCGGATTGGCCGGGAATCATCACCCCCCAGGCGTGACGCAAGTCGGCCAGGTCTACCACGAAGCGGAAAGGCGGGCCGATGATACGGCTGCTGTCCAGGTGGTACGTGCCGGCCCCGGTGGCCCAGACGGTGGTGTTGTCGCCGCCGATAGGATAAGGGCCGCGACTGAAAATTGTGTCCAGGGGTTTGACGGTTCCCAGCACATGGGTGAGCGTCAGGCTGTGCAAACGTCCCCAGCCCCAGCTTGACATCTCTGCGCCCAACTCTTTTTTCAGATAGGCCACGCTGTCGGCCAGCACCTGTTCCAACACCTGGGCGCGCGTTTCGCCCTGACCCAGGTCATACCAGGGGGAAGTGGGTTGCGCCAGCAAATGCTGCACCCATTCCCAGGCGCGCTGCCCGAAGACGCTGCCGCCGGTCAAGACGGGGTTAGGGCCTTGTCCGGCATACCAGAGGGTGAGGAAGCCGAGTTTGGGGTCAAGGACGCGGCTGATGAAGCGGCGCATGAAGACCTCATAGAGGGCGGCGGCGGGAGATTCGGCCGATAATTCTCCCTCCCACCCCTCAAACAAAGCCACCGCCGCCGACAAGGACGGCTCCTGCGGCGTCAGTTGCGCCAAATGTTGCCCCACCTTCCGCGCCGTCGGCGAGATCAGATCGAATTGCATCACCTGCATATCTCCCACGCTCAGCTTCTCCGCGCCGGTCAATAACTCGTGGATGCGCCGGGCGCGGTCGCCGATGGAAAAATCATCTCCCAAATAGTGGGGATAAGACGCATCAACCACGCGATTATTGGCCGTGATGATGAAATCTTGGGCCGGATTGAGCAAATGGGGCAACTCCTCAAAGGGGATGAAACCCTGCCACTCATAGTCGCCGGTCCAACCGGGTACGGGCACGCCGCCATGCGGCTGCGCCCGACGTGGAATATTCCCGGCATAGGAGTAGCCGATGCTGCCCTGGGTGTCGGCGAAGACGAAATTGAGCACCGGTTCGGTGATATCCGCCAAAGCCGCCTGGAACTCGGCGCAGGTATGGATTCGGCCGATTTTGAATATCCCTTGCAGCGCGGGACAAGGTTGGCTGGCCGTCCATCGCAGCGCCAAAGGCTCTTCGCCGGTGGCCTGCGGGGCCAGGGCGTTGATGATCGGCCCGTGTTGCGTCACGATGACGCGCTCCACTACCGGCTGCCCTCCGTGGATTTGAATCTCCTCGGCGTGAATCGTGGCCGGTCGCCACGCGCCCTGGAACTCATATTCGACGCCGTGATCGGCCGAATCGCGCAAATGCTCCACATACACATCCTGCACATCGGCGAACCCCGCCGTCACTCCCCAGGCCAGATGCCCGTTATGCCCCGCCACCACGCCGGGCACGCCCGGCAGCGATACCCCCGTTACGTTGTACTCGCCGCCGATCAGGTGATTCTCATACCAGATCGCCGGGATACCCATCGCCAGATGCATATCATTCGCCAGCAACGGCTTGCCCGACGCCGACCGCCGACCGGTCAGCACCCAACTGTTGCTCCCCACGCCGTCGCCCACATCCGGGCCGATATAGGGCCGGGCCGCTTCCGCTGCCGCCAACGCCGATAAGCCGATCGTGTGCAGATCGACGCCGGGCGGCACAATGTGCGGCCAATCTCGGTTATCCGGCTCCAAAGCGGCGGCCATCTCCGGCCCCAGGCGCTCAATCAGTTTGGCGCGCAGCAACTCCGCCTCCCAGTTCACCGACAGGCTCCAGGCCATCATCTTCAGCCAGGTCAATGTATCCTCCATGCGCCAGGCTTCGGGCGTGTGGCGCAGAATGGAGAACTCCACCGGCAGCGGCTCACTCGCCAGATGGGCGTTGATCCCCGCCACATACGCCGCCAGCAATTCGCGATTGTCCGGCGCCAATTGCTTGACCGTCTCCTCCGCCGCGCGCCGGAAGCCCAGGATGCGCAGCCAGCGATCCGCCTTCAGCGTGCGCTCGCCCAGCACCTCCGACAGGCGGCCCGACCCCACCCGCCGCTGAAACTCCATCTGCCACAAGCGATCCTGGGCGTGGGTGAAACCCTGGGCGAAAAAGAGATCGGGCGCGTTCTGTGCGTAAACGTGCGGCACGCCCCACCGGTCGCGTAGCACCTCTACCGGGCCTTGCAACCCCTTCAGCTTCAACCCGCCGTGCGTTTGGGGCAATGGCCGCCGGAAGAACCAGTAATAACCGGCCCCGGCCACGCCGGCGAAAGTGGCCCCGATGACGGAACTGACGACCTGTGAACGTTTAGGCATAATAGCCTCCCTGATAACGCTTTGGCTGCTGCGGCATTATATCACAGCCGCATGTGGCGCGGTGAGGACACCGGCTGCAGCGGAGTGTGTTACAATTACTTGTGCGCCGGCCGATTCGCCCGACAACCGGCTGCGGTTGCAGTTTGTCGGGTAACCCGGCCCATTTCTGACCCGGGCTCTCAAGCCGCCGGAGTGTTCTCTATGACTGATGCGCGACCTCTACGCATGTTGGCGCTCTTAGCGGAGCCGCTCATTGACGACGCCGGCCGGCTCGTGCCTCGGCTGGACCTGCGCGCCGCCGCCGCCCGCGTGCGCCAACAACTGGCCGGCCTTGACCGCGCCCTGGAACTGCACTTCGTCCCCGCCATCCCCGACCACGTCTTGAACGCCTTGCGCGACTTCGGCCCCTTTGACCTGTTGCATTTCGACGGGCACGGCAGTTCCGGCGAACTGGCCTTTGAAGATGGGCGGGGCGGTCTTTTGCCGCTCAACGCTTTCCAGGTGCGCCGCTTGCTGACCCCCACCAACCACCAACCGGCGGCCCGCGTGGCCTTTCTCAGCGCCTGCCATTCGGAGGAGTTGGCCCAGTTTCTGGCCGACATGGGGGGTGTGGCGCACGTCGTGGCGATTAGCGCCGACCAGCCGGTGTGGGATGTGGCCGCCCAGGCCTTTGCCGCCCAATTCTACCCCGCCCTTTTGGCCGGCCGCACGGTGCGCGAGGCGTTTGAATATGGCCGGGCCGCGGTTTTCACCGACGCCGTAGTGCGCCGGGCCAGCGTCGCCGACACCACGGCCGAAGGCGAGCCGCACCTGGCCGATGTGCGCCAACTGCGCGAGACGCTCAAATTCCTCCTGTTGCCCGCGCCGGCCGGCAAGCCGGATCCCCACACCGCCGCCCCCTTTGCCGACGCCCCGGCCGGCCCGCTGGTTGTCCGGTCTTGGCCGCAACCGCCGCCCGGCCTGGCTGACCGCCCCGATTACTTCACCGGGCGCGAGACGGAGCTGCACGCCGTGCTGCAAAATGTTCTGGACGCCCGGCTGACCACTGTCACCGGCTTTGGCGGCATGGGCAAGTCGGAGCTGTGCCGGGAGGCGGGGCGCTGGCTGGCTGCGCGCCGCCATTTCTCCGGCGGCATCTTCTATGTGCCTTTGGGGGCGTTGCGCCGCGCCGACGAGGCGCGCCTGGCCATCGCGGCGGCCGCTAATGTGCCCCCGACGGAAGCGCCCACTTTTGCCGCCCTGGCCCGCCGCCTGCCGGAGGTCTCGCTGCTCATCCTGGATGAGTTGGATAACTTGGTGGCCGAAGATCGGCGGCAGACGCGCGACGGCTTGCTCAAAGAGTTGGTAGATGGCGGGCATGTTCACCTGCTGGCGTCGTCGCGCCAGCCCACCGGCTTGACCGGCGAGCGCCGCCTGGAGCTGAAACGCTTGCCCGACCGGGCGGCCTATGACCTGTTCAGACGCCTGGCCCCGCAGGGCGTGAACGGGACCGAGGCGGAATGGGAAGCGTTATTGGATTTTCTCGACGGCTACCCGCGCGCCATTGTCCAGGCGGCCAAGCAGCTGAACACGCCGCATCTGGCCCCCTTGTTGGCCGACTTGAGCGAATCGCGCGAAGAGATTTTGCGCGACCCGACTGTGCCGGCAGACGAGTTGCAGGATAGCGATAGCATCCTGGTGACGCTCAACGCTTCTTACCGGCGCCTGCAAGCGCGCGCGCCGGCAGCCGCCGACTTCTTTCCCTGGCTGGCGCTCTTTCCGGCCGGCATCGGCGCGGAGGGTCTGACGGCCATTTTCGGCCCTGCCGCCCGCCGCCTGACCCAAAAGGTTTATCAGATGGCCCTGGCGGAGATCGCGCCGCCGCTGGACTATTTCTACCTGCCGACGCCGGTGCGCAGCTACGCCCGGCGCCGCCTGCCGCCCGATGCCCTGGCGCAGTGCGGCGATAAGGCGCTAGCCTATTACCATCAGGTGGGGGACGCCTATGACGCTCTGATTGTCAACGGGCAGATCGAACAGGGGGTGGCCCTGTTTAGCTCTGAATGGCCGAATCTGGAGCAATTCCTGG
>JAYRVN010000505.1:0-1748 GCA_041918535.1 Chloroflexota bacterium | reverse complement strand
GTTGTTGCATCGGCCGAAAATTCTCTTTCTCGATGAGCCTACCCTCGGCCTGGATGTCAGCGCCCAACGCCTCATCCGCGCCTTTCTCATCGAGTACAATCGCCGCTACAACGCCACGGTGCTGCTCACCAGCCATTACATGGCGGATGTGGAAGCTCTCTGCCAACGCGTCATCATCATCCATCACGGGCGTATTCTCTTCGACGGCAACCTGGCCGGCCTCGTCGAGCGCTTCTCGCCGTATAAGACGGTGACGATTGATTTTGACAGCGAGGAATTGCCCGATCTGGCGGCTTACGGGGAGGTCATCGAGCAAACGGCCGGCGCCGTTACGTTACGCATCCCCAAGGCCGACGCCCCGCGCATCACCAGCCAACTCCTGGCGCGCTTGCCGGTCAAGGATTTGACCATTCAAGACCCGCCGATTGAGGCGGTGATAGACCAGATTTTTAGCCTGGGGCAAACCACACCGGAGCCGGCGTCAGGGAATTAATTTCGGCCGATTCCCCCTTCCAACGCCGCCGCCACATCTAGCAAGGCCCCTTCCGCGCCCGGCGCGCCGGCCAACATGATGCTGGGCGGCAAGCCGGTGGCGTGATCCACATCGGCCCAGGCCGGTTGTGCCAGAGCCGGCAAGTTCAGATAGTTCGGAAAGGTTAAGGGAGTCACCAGTCCGTTAATGCCCGGACGCAACGAAGCGCGATTGAACGCGCCATGCTTGGGCGCAACCAGCCCCAAAGTGGGCAACAGGACAACGCCATCCACACCCAGCAGACGGTGATACTTGCGCCGGGCCTCTTCGAAAGCGTCAATCAGGTCAGGCACTTTTGATGTCCGCGCTTTCACCAACGGCATGGTCAGCAACATCTGTAATAAACCGCCGTCCATTGTCGGTTGGCGCACCAACTGTCGCGCCAATTCCAACGGCCGCCAAAGCTGCCCACCCTCCGCCGTCACCAGGTCGTCAAGCAAGGCCTTCTCCCGGTCATAGCCGATGTACGCCAGGAGATTCAGGAATAATTTGCCGACATCAGCAAAGGAGTGTTGCTCTTCCACAACCATGCCGGCAGCTTCCAACACAGTGCGCGCATGTACCAGGGCGGTCTGAATGGCGGCAGAACGGATGGTTAGCGGGAAATCCTTGGGCAGGATCAGGCGCAAGCCTTTGACCGGCTGCGGCGTCGGGGCAGGGGTGCGGGCGATGACATTATAGAGCAAGCGCGCATCGCGCACCGAGCGGGTCAACGGCCCCAGAGCCAGCCAGGTGTCCAGATGGCCTTCGATGGCGGGATAGGTCCCGGTTTTGTCCACCGCGCCGGAAGCGGGTTTGAACCCCACAATGCCGTTGAAGGCGGCCGGGATGCGGATGGAGCCGAGCAGATCAGACCCCAGGCCGGCGGCGCTGGCGCCGGCGCCGACCAGCGAGCCTTCGCCGCCGGAACTGCCGCCCGCGCTGCGGGTCTGGTCCAGGCGATTATTGGTTCGGCCGAATCGCGGATTGCTGGATTCCCCGGTCATAGCCCATTCGGGCACATTCGAGCGCGCAATGACAATGGCCCCGGCGGCTCTCACCCGCTGCACGATCACCGGATCATTGGCGCAAGGACGGGGCGGCATACGCAACGACCCCGCCGTAATGGCTTGTCCGGCCAACCCCAGGGTCTCCTTGACGCTGATAGGCAAACCCGACAGTGGGCCCGGACGCGGCCGGCGCGCCTCAGCCAACGCTTGCTCGCGGAAAATTTGCG
>JAYRVN010000504.1:0-3227 GCA_041918535.1 Chloroflexota bacterium | reverse complement strand
CTTGGTAGAGAAGTTAGAAGAAGGTTATGCTGTAGTCAACGGCTGGCGACAAGATCGGCAAGACGGCTGGCTGCTGCGCCGCCTCCCCTCCTATCTGGCGAACCGTCTCATTGCCCGCTCCACCGGTGTGGAATTGCATGACCGGGGCTGCTCATTGCGCGCCATGCGAGTGGAGGTGGTGCGTGAGTTAAATCTGTATGGGGAAATGCACCGCTTCATCCCAGAGCTAATCAGCGCCGCCGGTTTTAGTATGGCGGAAACGCCGGTGTCGCATCGTCCGCGGGTAGCCGGGCGCTCAAAATACGGTCTGTCGCGCACCTCACGAGTGATTTTGGATTTAATGACGGTGCTGTTCTTGCGCCGGTATGGGGATCGGCCGATGCATTTGTTTGGCTCCCTCGGCATCGCCTCCGGCCTGACCGGTTTGCTCATCGGCTTCTATTTGACCGGGCTGAAAGTGTGGGCCGGCCTGCAAACCGGGTGGGAAGGGTTTCGCAATATGCAAATCGGCGACCGCCCTCTACTGCTGCTGGCCGTGCTGCTCATCATTCTGGGGGTGCAATTCCTGTCCATCGGTCTGGTGGCGGAACTGCTGGTGCGCACCTACTATGAGACGCAGAACAAGCG
This sequence comes from Chloroflexota bacterium, assembly GCA_041918535.1. GTDB lineage: Bacteria > Chloroflexota > Anaerolineae > Promineifilales > Promineifilaceae > DAOTXO01. Next base: position 2,600 of record JAYRVN010000504.1, on the reverse strand, counting down.
CGTCTATATGGTGCAACAGCAATTATCCCACCGACCGGACGAGGCCGCCCCAATATCTTCTGCCGCGCCCTGATAGTTCCCGGAGCCACGGCTCAAAGACGCGGCAAGACGATGTGCTGTTGCGCCTGATATTTGCCCCGGCGGTCGGCGTATGAGATTTCACACACCTGATCCGCCCGGAAGAAGAGCACCTGGGCAATGCCTTCGTGGGCGTACACCCGCGCCGGCAGCGGCGTGGTGTTGGAAATCTCCAGCGTGACGAATCCCTCCCATTCCGGCTCAAACGGGGTCACATTCACAATCAAGCCACAACGCGCATAGGTGCTTTTGCCCACGCACACCGTCAGGACATCGCGAGGGATGCGGAAATATTCGACTGTGCGCGCCAGGACAAAAGAGTTCGGAGGGATGACACAGATTTCACCTGAGTAATCAATAAAGGATTGCGGGTTGAAGTGCTTGGGGTCAACGATGGCGGAGTGAACGTTGGTGAAAATCTTAAACTCATTGGCGATGCGAATGTCATAGCCATAAGAAGAGAGGCCATAGGAGATAACCCCTTCGCGCACCTGTCCATCCACGAAGGGTTCGATCATGTTATGCTCAAGCGCCATGCGGCGAATCCAGGAATCGGGTTGAATACTCATGGTGGGGACTCCGGCGGAGTTGGATAGTTAGGTGGTTGGGTGGTGGGAGTGGGGTGGGCGGCTGTTTCGAGTTGGCGCAGGAGGGTCAGGCGGGGATGCCAGCGTTCGCGGGCCTCGCCGACCAGATAGATGGAGCCGGTGACCAGGATGATGTCGTCCGGGTCGGCGGTTGCTAACGCCTCGTCTAGGGCAGCCTGAACATCGGGGGCCATGGTCACAGGGCAATCGGGCGCGGCGGAGCGGGCGGCCTGGGCCAACGCGACCGGCGGCAACACCGGCTTGCCGAAGACATGCGGCTGCGTCACGATAAAGCGGCGCGCCACGGGCTGTAAGGCCGCCAACATGCTGTGCGCGTCTTTGGCATAAAGCAAACCGATAATAACCGTCAGCCGGCGATCCGGGTAACAGGCGGCAAGGCTGGCCGCCAGAGCCTGCATTTTGGGCTGGTTGTGCGCGCCGTCCAGAATGACCTGGGGGCGCTCGGCCACCAACTCAAAGCGGCCGGGCAGATTGAAGTGGTCCAGCGCCGTGTGGATATGATCAAGCGTTAGGGGGAAGTCGTGTGCGCCGGCCAGCCAATCAACGGCGGCGATAGCCAGGGCGGCGTTGGCTTGCTGGTAGGTTCCGGCCAGGGGCAAGGCCAGGTGATAAGTGTGGTGGGGAGCGTGGAGGGTGAACGCGCCGTCCGGGTGATGAGTGGCGTGCAGGGGGTGAAAGGCGGCATGTTGCGCGCGGGCTTCCTGCTGCAAAATGGCGAGGGTGTCGGGATTGGATTCGGCCGAAACGACTACCCCGCCCTCTTTAATGATCCCCGCCTTGTGCCAGGCAATCTCCGCCAACGTCTCCCCCAAAACCTGCATATGGTCGTACCCCACATTCGTGATCACCGCCAGACTAGAGGGCAAGACATTGGTAGCATCCAGGCGGCCGCCCATCCCCGTCTCAATCACCGCCCAGTCAGGCTGTTGTTGCGCCAGCCAGGCAAAGGTTAGGGCGACCCAGGCCTCGCCATAGAGCAGATCGCCGCCTTGGGATAACCAGGCGGCGTATTTCGGCCGAAAATCCTCGATCAACCCACCCAACTCCGATGGCGCGATCATCTGCCCATTCAAGCGCAACTTCTCATTCGGAATCTGCAGATAGGGGCTGGTATGGTCGGCGGTGCGCCGGCCGCAAGCCTGCAACAGCGCCGCGATCATGCTGGTGACGGAGCCTTTGCCGCTGGTTCCGGCCACATGCACCGACCGAAATTGTCGCTGAGGATTGCCGATGAAATTCAGAAAGCCGCGCATTTTCTCCAGGCGCGCTTGATAAAGCGCCTGGCGCTCAGCCATAGGGCGCGGCGCCAAAAAGCGCCGCCCTTGCGGGTCGCGCACTAGCGTGAGCAGCCAGTCAAGTTGGGCCTGGTAGTCGGCTAAAAGCGCGTCGAAATCCATGCTTGACAACCCGTTTGCAGACGGGTATTGTACCAACAACCGGGTTTCTGGAAAAACTCGGTTTGCAGCGACGACATGAACGCCCAGCGCAAAGACGACACCATTTCTGTTGTAGATAACAGTGATCAAAGGAAACCACAATGTCGGCCCAATTACCAGATTTGCCTGCCAACTATGTTGTTCTACTCCATACTCTCCAGGAACGTATCCGTAGCGCCCAGGTACGCGCAGCGCTCACGGTTAATCATGACCTCGTATGGCTATACTGGCAAATCGGCCATGAGATTCTGGCGCAACAAGCAGTACATGGCTGGGGCGCCAGGGTAATTGATCGCCTATCACAAGACTTGCGCCGGGCCTTCCCAGAAATGAAAGGGTTCTCACCGCGCAACCTGAAATACATGCGCGCCTTTGCCGAGGCTTGGCCGGACGAGCAATTTGTGCAAGAGGTGCTTGCACAAATTACTTGGTACCATAACATTGCCCTGATCGAGAAGCTCAATGAGCCATCAGAACG
>JAYRVN010000503.1:0-3311 GCA_041918535.1 Chloroflexota bacterium | reverse complement strand
GGGGTACCTGCAAGCACTCCCGTCAAACTCCTTGCGCATGCGCAATAGCAGAAAAACATTCGACGTCTTGCACTGCCGTCGGCATAAGCTTACCTCATTTTCATTCGTCGAGGGTGAGCTTCAAGCTCATCAATAACTCCTTTGTAAGCTAACAACTACGCTATGCGCATACGGGATAAACCCCATGTTTGGATACATACCTGCAAAACCTGCGGTATAAGATGAGAAATGGAGTTTTATCGGCAAAACCACATAGTAAACTATCCCCTATCGGTAAGCTCTTACGCTGATTGTTGACATTATAGAGAACAATCACCAACAATACAAGAGAGTGTTTTCGTGAGAACTGCCCTATACATTGACAAGAGCCAAGAAACCATTACAATTTTTAGCGGCCCACATTGGGAGCAACGAATCAGTGGGGTCGAAAGGATACATTTCAAGAAAGGAGAAGAAAATGGTAAACCGCAAATGGCTTTTACGCCTCGTGATCGTGTTGTTATTGGCGCTCGCGGTGGCAGCTTGCAACGGCCAGCTACCCACCGAAGAGCAAATTCAACAAGGGGTTGACGCTGCCGCCACCGCCGCCAGCCAGGTGGCCGGTCAGGCCAATGAAGCGGCCACGGCCGTTGTCGGCGCCGCGACCGAAGTCGCCACCAGCATGGAATGCAAAGACGCTATCGGCTGTGTGACCGTCGCGGCCGGCGACCCGGTTCACATCGCCTACGCGCTCACCGTCTCCGGTGATACGGCCAGCCTTGGCGTGGACAGCCGGGGCGGCGTCGAGATCGCTATTGATGATCATGGCGGCATGGTGCTCGGCCATCCGATTGAGTTGACCGGCGAAGATACGCTGTGCAACGCCGAAGGTGGACAAGCCGCCGGCACACGCTTGGCGGCGGATGCCACCATCGTGGGCATCGTCGGCACAAGCTGCTCCAGCGAAGCGCGCGCAGCCATGCCCCTCATCTCTGCTGCCGGTATGGTTATGATCTCCCCCTCCAACACCAATCCGGACTTGACCAACCCTGACCATCCGGACCATCATCCGGGCTACCTGCGCACGGCGCACAACGACCTCTTCCAGGGGCGCGTCGCGGCCGAGTTTGCCTACAATGAGCTGGGTCTGCGCAAAGCTGCCACGATCCACGACGGCAGCCCCTACGCCGAATCCCTGCAACAGGTCTTCGCCGATGTGTTTGTTGAACTGGGTGGTGCAATCACCAGCCAGGAAGCCATCAATGTTGGCGACACCGACATGAGCGGTGTGTTGACCAAGATCGCGGCCGGCGCGCCTGAGATCATCTACTTCCCCATCTTTGAGCCCGAAGGCGGGTTTATTGCCGCTCAGGCTCGGACCACGGCCGACCTGGAGAAAGTCGTTCTGATGGGCGCAGATGGTCTGTTCGCTGACACCTTCCCGGAAAATGCCGGCTCCGCTGCGGTAGACATGTATCTGTCTGGCCCTTACGTCGCCGGCGACCCCTACAACGCTTTCCTCAAGAAATGGACGGACAAGTTCGGCGGTTCGCCGCCCAGCGGCTTCCATGCCCACGCCTATGATGCGGCCAACTTGATCCTGGCTGCCATTGAGAAAGTGGCTGTGCAAGGGTCGGATGGTTCCCTGATGATCGGCCGTCAGGCGCTACGTGATGCGCTGTATGGCACCACCGATTTCCAGGGCTTAACCGGTGTGCTGACCTGCGACGCCAACGGCGACTGCGCCACCGGCGAAGCGCTAGGTGTGTTCAAGTTGTCACAGGCTGAGGTAGATGGCGCGTGGCCTCCTCCTGTGTTCTGGCAACCGTAGTTTTCTGACGCTGTAAGCTGAAGGAATCGGGTTTCTCCCCAGAAGCCCGATTCCTTTTACTATTGGCAACATGAGCCGGGCAGACAACCTCCGACCGGCTCTTTTTGTATAGCATCCGGGGTTCAACCCATGCGCGCAAGGACTCACTTGAAATGCGAGATTCCCCCGGTCGGCTAACCCCAATTGTTTAAGGAGAGCCTTGTGCTGAAACAAATCCGTAGCAAGTTAAGTTTCACCAATCTGGTTCTGGCATTGCTGGGCGGTGGTTTCCTGCTGCTGGTGGTGGTCGGCACCATCGTGACGCTGTCCGGCGCTTCTTACACAAGTCGAGACTGGTTCCATTTGCTGGTAGCCGGATTGGCTCAGGGCAGTATCTATGCGTTGATCGCCTTGGGCTATACGCTGGTGTACGGCATTCTGCGCATGATCAACTTCGCGCATAGCGAGGTGTATATGAGCGGGGCGTTGACCGGCTATTTTGTGGCGGATGCCTTCCGCAATTCGTTCCAGGGTGACAATTGGGGGGGCTTTTTGCTGGCCCTGCTGGCCGTGTTCCTGGTGGCGATGTTGACATCGGTGATTGTGGCTGTGTTGCTGGAACGGATTGCTTATCGTCCGTTGCGGCGCGCGCCGCGCCTGGTGCCTTTAATCACGGCGATTGGTGCCTCCTATTTTCTGCAGAATGTCTTCCGGGGGCTATATGGGTCGCAGAACCGGGCCTATCCGGAAGTGTCCTTGTTGCGCAATGATTGGGTTATCTGGGGCGAGTATACGGTTCGGCCGATTCAGATCCTTGTCATCGTCGCCGCCGGTGTTCTAATGGTAGCTCTTTACGTCCTCGTGCAACTCACCCGCACCGGCAAAGCCATGCGCGCCGTTTCAGAAGACAAAGACGCCGCGGCGCTCATGGGCATTGACGTTGACGCCATCATCGTGCGCACCTTCATCATTGGGGCCGCCCTGGCCGGCGCTGCCGGCGTTCTCTATGCCCTCATGTTCCGTCAGGTATCGTTCAGTATGGGTTTTGTGCCGGGCATCAAAGCCTTTACCGCTGCCGTGTTAGGCGGCATCGGCAATATACCCGGCGCGATGTTAGGCGGCATCTTCCTCGGTTTGTTTGAGTCGGTGGGACCTTCCCTCTTCCTCAATGGCCTCGGTATCCCCGCGCCTTACCAGTTGAAAGATGTCATCGCATTTTCCATGTTGGTCTTAGTCCTCATCTTCCGGCCGCAAGGCTTATTAGGTGAGCGCATAGGCAAAGCCAAGGCCTAAGAGAGACAACCCATGACCAGACGAGAAGAGGTATTTACCTGGCAAACGGCCCTAAGAATCGGCCTGATCGGCGGCGCTGTGGCCCTCCTGGCGGGGCTAGTGGGGTTAATTGAAACCTTTAGCGAGCGTGACATCATCGCCGGCGTCATCTCGATGGGTCAGACGATTTTGCTGCTGATCTTATTCATGCTGGGCGGTTATGTGGCCCGCAAGACCCTGGCGACGCATC
>JAYRVN010000502.1:0-18654 GCA_041918535.1 Chloroflexota bacterium | reverse complement strand
TGGAAGAAGTGATCCATCACCCACAGACTGGCGAAACCGGCGGCTTCGGCGGCCTGGGCGATGCGGGCAAGAGTGGGAGCAATTTCGGCCGAATCTCCCCAGCTAAATGACGGTAACTGTAATCCAATCTTCACCGGTCAACTCCTCGGAATGTGCAAGATATTGCTAATGCCTGACTTTCAAACCGCGCGGCTACCCAACCCCAACCCACAATAGCATAACTGAACGAAATTGCAACCTGTCCGGGTATAATCAGACGTACGAATTGGTGAAATCTTTAAGTTCTTGCCTACTTATTATTTTGTGAGGTCTTTATGCCACCGCGTTTGCGCGATCTAGGTATTATGATTGGTGAATATCCCCCCGGGCCACAAAATGCTATCACCGATGTGCCTGGCGTTCTGGTCGGCCATTGCACAGTGATCCACGACACCCCGCGTATGGCCCGCACCGGCGTGACGGTCGTCGTGCCGCGTGAAGATATCTGGCACGATGCCGCCTTCGCCGGCTATTACTCCTTTAACGGCAACGGCGAGGTGACCGGTCTGTTATGGGTAGATGAATCCGGGATGCTCGGTTCCGTCATCGGCCTGACCAACACCTATCAGGTGGGCATGGTACGGGATACGCTGGTGCGTTATTCTGTGGAGCAAGGTTACACCAGCAGCTTCTTGTTGCCGGTGGTAGGCGAAACGTATGACGGCTGGTTGAGTGATATTAACGCCTTTCATCTCACGCCCGCCCATGTTTACGCCGCTTTGCGCGCCGCCCATCGGGGGCCGGTGGCTGAGGGCAACGTTGGCGGCGGCACCGGCATGATCTGCCATGACTTTAAGGGAGGGATCGGCACAGCTTCGCGCCTGGTGGAGACGCGCGCCGGGCATTTTACGCTGGGGGTGTTGGTGCAGACCAATTACGGCCGGCGTCACATGTTGCGTGTGGATGGTGTGCCGGTGGGGCGGCATATCAGCCTGGAACAAGTGCCCGCGCCGGATCGCTCGCCCGCGCGCGCTATCCAGAGCAGCTCGATCATCGGCATTATCGCTACCAATGCGCCCTTATCTTCCTTTCAATGTAAGCGGCTGTCCCGTCGGGCGGTGGTGGGTTTGGGACGGGTAGGGGGAACCGGCCATAACAACAGCGGGGATATTTTTCTGGCTTTTGCCACCGGCAACCATTTGCCGCGAGCGGCCGACCCGGTGCGGAATTTGGCGATGCTGCCGAATGTGACGCTCGATCCTTTTTTGGATGCATCGGCCGAAGCGGTGGAGGAAGCTATTTTGAATGCGTTGGTTTCGGCCGAAACCATGACCGGCTTTGAGAATCGGACTGTCTATGCCCTCCCGCACGACGAACTGGTTGCCATCATGCGCTATTACCGGCGTCTCCCCATGGACAACTGATTCGGGGCTTTGGTCAGCCATGGGGAGACACGCAAGCGGCGGATTCGGCCGAAATTTACGCCAATACCGTCACAGCCGGCTTCAACAGGCCATACCGCTCCGCCGCCAGATACAGAATCTCCGTGAGCAACGTTTGGTATGTCACGCCCTCCGCCGTTGCCATCATGCACAAATCACTTTGCGTTTGATTCAAACCGGGCAGCGTGTTGATTTCCAGCAAATGAGGCACACCAACCGCGTCCAACCGAAAATCCACCCGCGCCACATCTAACGCGCCGATCGCCTCAGCCGCGCGAATGGTCAGCTCATACAAATGCTCCACCAAGGCGACCGGAATATCCGCCGGACACAAATAGCCGGGCGCCTCCGGGTCGCGCGCATCAATCGCTTTGGCTTCCAGCCCATACACCCCTTCCGTCGAGATCGCGCTGGTATCAATCTCCATCACCGGAAAAAGATGATACCCCCGCGAGTCATAAAACTCCGGGTTGCGGCGATTTAACCCGCGCCCCCGGTTGCCGAGATACCCCACCGTAAACTCACGCCCTGGCATATATTCTTCCACCAAAGCCGGTTGTTGGTAAGTCCGCAAGACATACCCGATGCGCTTACGCAATTGGCGGGCGTTGTAGACAATAGAATTGTCGCCGATGCCCATACCTGTGCCTTCGCGCGCCGGCTTCACAAACAGCGGATAGCGCAAAGCGCGGCTGATCGGCTCGCTCCCCGTCCCAAACTCCTGAAAGCGCGGCGTGGGCAAATTGAAACTGCGCCATACCCGTTTCGTCTGAGACTTGTCCAACGCCAGCGCATTGGCTAACACGCCGGAAGCCGTATAGGGAATGCCCAATAGCGCGCATAAGGCCGGCACATGCGCCTCACGCGAATCGTCGCCGGCGCCTTCCGCAATGTTGAAGCATATATCAGGCTGTAATTCGGCTAAGCGATACGGGAGAGTGCGGTCAGCCCGGCAGATGGTGACACGATGACCATCTGAGGCCAAGGCGGCGGCAATGGCTTCCACCGTTTTAGGACTATCATACTCGGCCCCGGCATCGGGCGGCGCATCGTCATCCCAAGAGGTTTCCCCCTTGAGGTTGACGGTTAAAGCGATGTGCCAGCGAGGTTGCTCATGCAAAAGGCTGTGTGAATGAGATGGGGTTGCAGGACTATTCCAAGACATGAAAAGCTTTCTCCTTCAAGTAATGTCAGGTGTCTTCAGGTGTGAGGCGCAGCCGCCAGGTATCGCCGGCTGGGGCGGCTCAGGGCGGATAGAGAGAGTTCGTGATAAGGCGCTGTGCAAGGCGCACCGTTGGTCACAAACATAGTTTGCTGCGCCAGGTCCAAAATGATGGAAGTGACCGTCACATACTGCTCGTGGTCGGCCCCATCATCCGTATGTTGGCACACGGCATACGGATATCCATGGTGGTCGCTCAGCCACCCCTGCAAGTCATCCACGGCCACATTGGTTTGTTCCTGCAAAAGGGTGTGGAAACGCCGCCACCGCTGGTTGGAAAACAGCCGCTCGTCCGGTTCGGTGACGCCAATGGTCAGAGGCTCCAGGAAATGATTGGTGTGTACCAGACACCGGCCCTCGCACTGCAGTACATGCTGATTGTGAGGCGCAATCTCAATGTTGACGGCGCGATCGGGGGCCTGAGCCACCAGGTAGTTGGCCGAACAAGCGCGCTCTTCGTCCAGGATGATGGCCAGGGCGTCCTCCAGGCTGGATTGGCGTAGCACTTCATAACAACGCACGTGGAAGGGTTTGGCCGGGCGTGAGGCGTCATCGTCGGTGCTGAGCAGGCCGTTGATAACCAAACCCAAACCGGCGCTATTCAGGCCGATTTTGCCGCCAAAGATGCCCGCTTCTGTGAAGGCCAATGTTTCCAGACCATCCTCCTCTTGGGTGTGCAGCAGCGCGCCTTGTACGCCCAGAAACCAATCCCAGTTTTGCCCGATAATCAGCCGCCCCTCGGCGCTACATTCCGGCGGCACGGCAAAAGCGGTGCAGCCATCCACCAAAGGGCGGGCGTTGGCGCTGTATTGCGGGTAGAGAATTTCGTAACGGGTGTTCAACGCGGCGATCTCATCAAATGAACGCCCGGCGCCGACGGCCAGGCCTTGCATGCCGGCATAATAAGCGGGATTGCGCCGGCGAATCACCTCGGCAAAGAAGTGCGCCCGGCGCAACACTTCCTGTCGGCTTAGCCGGACTTCGTGGGTGAAGCGGGTCAGGTAAAGATTCAGGTTGTGGACGATCTGATGCCGCAAGGCGCGGCCTTGCTGCCGTCCTTGTTCAAAAGGCGTCCCATGCAGATGCAACAGCGGCCAACTTGTTTTCAGCATTTGTCCCTCATCAGCCTGAACTCCAGAACATAGTTGGAAACCTTGTCGAGCGGCGAGTCACACCGGTCAATAAGGATTGGTTTCAGATTGTCCGGCAGGTGGCGGTCAGCGCCCGACAAAGCCCGGGTGCTGAGAGTGCATGTGGGGTTGTCTGCGTTGTAAAAGCAACCGGCCATGTGTTTAGTGAACAGATGTGACCCGAATAATTATAGCCAACAGGGGGGCAGGGGGGTCGTCGTTTCGGCCGATATTTCCTAGGTCAAATGACGTAATCTCTCCGCCAGACCGGCAGTCCGGGCGCTAATTGTGAAAATAGCCTTAAAATATCAGCATTTGTCACCCAATTGCCACCTTGTTAACACCACGGAAATCGTTTATAATAAACTTTAGTCTCTGATAAGTGGGTCATTGACTATATCCGTGGCGCGCTTCCTGGCGTAGCGGCCAATAGTCAGGCTGGCTCTTTGAAATATAGTTTGGGCAATATCCCAAACCCACACAGATTTTGGAGGAGAACCAAAATATGCGAAGTAAATGGTCGTTATTTATCGTGCTTGTGCTGGTCGTTAGCGCCGTTTTGGTGGCTTGCGGCACGCCGACCACCGTCGAGGTTACGCGCGTCGTAACCGAAGTGGTGCCTGGGGAAGAAGTTGTCAAAGAAGTGACCGTGGTTGTCCCCGAAGAGGTCACCGTTGTGGTGGAGGCGCCTACCCCCGCTCCTGTCCCCGTTGATCGCAATGGCGCCTGGCTGGACACAGTGGTTGTGGTTGAAGAGCCCAACGCCGACGCGGGCGTGTCCCGTCTGGAAGCGGGCGACATTGATGTGTATGCCTTCGCGATCTCCAGCCCGGCCGTAGCCCAGCGTATCCGCGAGACGGATCTCAAAACGGCGACGTCCTACGGTTCGTTTAATGAAATTACATTCAACCCCACCGTTTTCACCAACGGCAAGCTCAACCCCTTCATTGATCCCAAGATTCGCGAAGCGATGAACTGGTTGGTTGATCGTGACTATATCGTTCAGGAGATCATGGGCGGTTTGGGTGTGCCCAAGTATGTGCCCATCGGCGCAGCCTCTTCTGACCGGGCGGCTTTGGCGGCGGAAATTCGCCAGATCGAGGCCAAGTATGCCTATAATAAGGACGCCGCCACCGAGATCATCAAGACGCAAATGGAAGCCCTGGGCGCGACGATGGTTGATGGCAAGTGGACATTCAATGGCGAGCCGGTGACGTTGATCGGCCTGATTCGTACCGAAGATGAGCGCCGCCAAATCGGCGACTATGTCTCCAACGAATTGGAGAGCATCGGTTTCACGGTAGACCGCCAATATAAGACTTCGGCCGAAGCCTCGCCCATCTGGCTGCGCGGCGAACCGACCGATGGTTTGTTCCATTTCTACACCGGCGGTTGGGTTAGCACTGCCATCAGCCGTGACGACGGTGGCAACTTCCTCTTCTACTACACCCCCTCCGGGTTGCCGCGTCCTCTTTGGCAGGCCTATACGCCCACGCCCGAACTCGCCGATCTGGCCCAGCGTCTGAATGATAACAACTTCACCACACTGGACGAGCGTAAAGACCTGTTCGCTCAGGCGTTGCCCTTGGCGGCTGAGGATTCTGTCCGCATCTGGTTGCTTGACCGCACCAGCGTCGCCCCCTATCGCCCGGAAGTCTCGGTTTCCGCTGACCTTTCCGGCAGCATCTACGGTTCGGCTCTGTGGCCTTTCACGGCTCGCCTCAATGACCAGCTCGGTGGTTCCATGACCTGGGCTATGCCCAGCATCTTGACCGAAGCCTGGAACCCCATCGCCGGCAGTAACTGGATTTATGATCAGGCGCTCATTCGCGCCACCCAGGACGCCGCTGTCTATCCTGATCCCGCCACCGGCCTGAACTGGCCGCAACGGCTGGAGAAGGCTGAGGTCTTTGTCAAAGAAGGCCTCCCGGTCGGCAGCACATTGGATTGGGTCAAATTAGAGTTTGTGCCCGAAATCACTGTGCCGGAGGATGCTTGGGTTAATTGGGACGCCACCAATCAGGTCTTCCTGACTGCGTCTGAGTACTACACCGCAGGGATCCCGGTCACGGCTACGGTGGCCAATGTGAAGGTCGTTTCCTACTATCCGGCCGACATCTTCGACACGGTGAAATGGCACGACGGCAGCAACTTCAGCATGGGCGACATGATCATGTTCTGGATTCTCCAGTTTGATCAGGCCAAGCCGGAAAGCCTCATCTATGACGAGGCGCAGGTGCCTGCTTTCGAGTCCTTTATGGCGACGTTCAAGGGTTTGCGCATTGTTTCCACCAACCCGCCGGTGATTGAGTATTACACCGACCAGTTTGGACTAGATGCCGAGAACACCGTTAGCAGTGCGCGCGCTTTGTGGCCGAACTACAATCAAGGCACCGGCGCCTGGCACAACCTGGGTATCGGCGTCATGGCTGAGGAAAAAGGCCTGGCGGCCTTCTCGCCTGACAAAGCTGCGGCCAAGGAAATTGAGACAGTTAACTACATCTCCGGCCCGACAGTCGAGATTCTCAATGGGCAATTGATCTCGGCGACGGCCGAAAGCAAGATCCCCTACGCGCCGACTATGAGCCTGTATGTGACACCGGCAGAAGCAACGACGCGTTATCAGAACTTGACCGAGTTCTTCCGCCGTCGTGGTCACTTCTGGATTGGCACCGGCCCGTTCTTCTTGCAACGCGCCTTCCCGGTTGAGGGTACGGTCATCCTTGAGCGTAATCCTGACTTCCCGGATGCGTCCGACAAGTGGTCTCGCTTCTCTGAGCCGGCTATCGCCACGGTTGAGATAGATGGGCCGGGTCAGGTGACCATCGGGCAAGAAGCGGTGTACGATATCTTCGTCACCTTCCAAGAGAACCCCTACGCCCTTGGTGATATCCAGGCCGTCACTTACCTCGTCTTCGATGCCACCGGCGCGCTTGCCGCGACAGGCACGGCCGAGGGAGTGGCGGACGGGCAATGGCAGGTTAAGCTGGCGTCTGACGTGACTTCTAAACTTGCCGCCGGCGCTGACCGCCTGGAAATCGTGGTGGCTTCCAAGTTGGTGGCGCTGCCTAGCCTGGCGACATACCAGTTCGTGACTGTTCCCTAACCGGAACGGAGCGAAGCCTGGGTAGCCGACCGTTTCTAAACTATGTTTCCCCAGGGGCGTGGGCCGACGAGGTTTGCGCCCCAGGAAATGTGGCATAAAGACGCTTGGTGCGTTGACTGAATAGAACCCAACAGGGGCGAGAATGCGACTCGCCCCTGTTGCTATCGTGGGGAAGTATTGAAGGCGAGGTGTATGATGAGCGACGAGACACTACCTCTGCAAACTGACGCCGATACGCGGGCCCTGGCCCGGAAAGCGACTGTCAGCAATGTGAGCAAGATTATCAGGTATACGCTTAGCCGTTCGGTTGCCTTGTTCATTACTGTGCTGATTGGTGTGTATCTAACGATTCTGATCGCCAATATGGGCGGCTATGTGGATGAAATTCGCAAGTCGCAAATTCGGGAACAGATTGACCTTCAGATTAGTCTAGACCCTAATTTACGCCAGTTGGCGAATGAAGAACGCACGAAGATCATTGAAGAACGTGTGGCCTTGCAAGAGAAGCGCTTGGGTATGGATCAGCCTTTCTTGCTGCGTAGTTTGCGTTATCTGACGAACGCTATGACGCTGAACCTGGGTCAGGCTGAAGCGATGGTGAGCGACAGCGGCTCCAGGCAGGTCCGGCTGATTATCTTGGAACGCTTGCCGTCCACCCTGGTTCTGTTCGGCACGGCGAATCTGCTCCTTTTTTTCGGGGCTATCTTCTTCGCGCTCTATCTGTCGCGAAGGTATGGCAGCCGATTAGATAAGATGACAATTGCGTTGGCGCCGACTTCGGCTGCGCCGGCCTGGTTTTACGGCATTTTCCTGATCCTGGTTTTTGCCGCGCTACTCCGTGTCTTGCCGTTTGGCGGCATGGTGGCAGCGCCGCCGCCGGACAATCCGCTGCTCTATGCGGCGAGTTTGCTGAACCACATGATTTTGCCGGTGACAGCCTGGTTTCTCTCCGGGTTTTTTGCGGCGGCGTATAATTGGCGCACTTTCTTTCTGATCTACTCCAGCGAGGATTATGTGGAGATGGCAAAGGCGAAGGGTTTGCCGGGGCAGATGATCGAACGTCGTTATGTGTTACGCCCCACGTTGCCGAATATCATCACGCAATTCGCGCTGGTTTTGATTAGCCTCTGGACAGGCGCGATTGTTTTTGAGACGATCTTTAACTGGCCGGGTCTGGGACGGCTGCTCTTCCGGGCGGTTGGTTTGTATGATACGCCCGTGATTGTGGCTTCAACGGTGATCTTTGCCTATCTTCTGGCGTTGACCGTTTTCCTTTTGGATATCATCTACGCCCTGGTTGATCCTCGGGTGCGGGTTGGTATGGGGGGCAAAAACTGATGAAGACACTTGCGCGCACGTTTAGTGAACTTACTCGATATCCCACGGCGGTGGGCGGGTTGGTGATTGTCGCCGCGTTACTGCTGCTTTCGGTGTATGCGGTGATTAAGATTCCTTATAGTGAAGCGATCCGTTTGTGGCGGGGTGGAGAAGGGGTTTGGACTGATAATCCGAAGACGGCCTGGCCGGTCTGGTATAATTGGATTACACGAGACAAGTTGCCGGAGACGGTGATTCTGAATAGCGCAGATGGTACGGTGGTTAAGTCGCGGGAGGAGGTTTCGGCCGATATTGATCGTATCAACATGACTTACGCGATTGACTTCCAATATGACGCCTTCCCCCAAGACATCATCCTTTACCTCACGTCCACCTATTTAGAGAAACAACCCCATGTTTCCCTGACCTGGCTCACGCCGGACGGGCGGGAGATCAGGGCCGGAGAGCTTTCGCCGCGCCAGTCGGAATCCTTCCGCTTCGCTCAAGATGCCAGTTTGACGCGCCGATTGGGTGGATTATCGGCCGAACGCGGACTTTTTGCCGACCCGGCCTCACCCATAGACAACCCTACCCCTCTCAAAGGCCTTTACCAACTACAATTCAGCGGGTTGCTCTTTGAGCCGGATAGTGACCTTGACGCCAAACTAATCATGTATGGGCAGGTTCATGGCCTGGCCGGCACAGACCACCTGCGACGAGATTTAACTGTTGCCTTGTTGTGGGGAACCCCCATCGCCCTGGCCTTTGGTTTGCTGGCGGCCGTAGGCACCACCATCACCACCATGATCATCGCTGCTATCGGCGTTTGGTTTGGCGGCATCACCGACTCCCTCATTCAGCGCATCACCGAGATCAACCTTGTCTTGCCCCTACTCAACATTCTCATCATGATCGGCACCTTCTACTCGCGCAGCATCTGGTTGATGCTAGGCGTAGTCGTCATCTTGAGCATCTTTGGGGGGGCCATCAAGAATTTCCGGGCCATCTTCCTGCAGGTCAAACAATCTCCCTACATCGAGGCCGCCCAGGCTTACGGGGCCGGCAACATGCGCATCATCTTCCGTTACTTGGTGCCGCGTATTCTGCCGCTGCTCATTCCGCAGCTCGTCAACCTGATCCCCGCCTTCGTCTTCCTCGAAGCCACACTGGCCGTCTTAGGGCTAGGCGATCCCGTCTTGCCCACTTGGGGCAAGATCATTGATGATGCGCGCGCGCAAGGGGCATTGTTCAATGGACAATATTACTGGGTGTTAGAGCCTGCCGTCTTGTTGATGGTAGCCGGCCTGGGCTTCGCTATGGTCGGGTTTGCCCTCGACCGTATCTTCAACCCAAGATTGAGAGAGGTGTAGCGCGATGAATGAGAATGGTAAAACAGTCCTGCGGCTTGAAAACCTGTTGCTACACTTCCGCACCACCCGCGGCGTGGTCAAAGCTGTTGACAGCGTCAACTTCTCGTTAGCCCGTAACGAAGCGGTGGTCGTCATTGGCGAATCGGGTTGTGGCAAAAGTTCACTCGCCAAAGCCATTTTGCGGCTTCTTCCGCGCAATGTGCAGAGCTACTCCGGCAAGGTCTTCCTGAATGATGTGGACGTGATGCCCATGCCGGATGAGCAATTCCGTCAGGAAGTGCGTTGGAGCCGCATCTCCATGGTGCCTCAGGCGGCCATGAATGCGCTCAACCCGGTGCTCAGAGTGGGTGAACAGGTGGCCGAACCGGCCATGGTTCATCTGAAATTGACCCGTCAGGAAGCGTTGCAACAGGCCAGCAAAATGTTCGAGCAAGTCGGCGTGCCGAAAGATTTTCTCTATCGCTACGCCTTTGAGTTGAGCGGGGGCATGCGCCAACGCGCCGCTCTGGCTATGGCGCTCACCACTGTGCCCGATCTCGTCATCCTCGACGAGCCGACCTCAGCCCTGGATGTACTCACCCAGGCGGCTATTATGAACTTGTTGAAGCGTATCAAGAGTGAGATGGCTACCAGCTTTATTCTCATTACGCACGATATTGCGACTTCGAGCGAGTTGGCCGATCGGGTGGCCGTCATGTATGCGGGGCAGATCGTGGAGGAGGGGGATGCTGAGCGCTTTTTCAATGGCCCGCTGCATCCTTACGCGAAGAAATTGATGGCAAGTGTGCCGCGTTTGCGGGGGAATGAGGAGCCGGAATTCATTACCGGCCAGCCGCCCAGTTTGCTTGACCCGCCCACCGGCTGCCGCTTTGCCGCCCGTTGCCCGGCGCGCTTTGCGCGCTGCTCCGAAGAGCCGCCAACGGTTGAGTTGGACGGTCGTTTGGTAAAGTGTTGGCTGCATGTGTCCTAGCAGGAGAGAAGCATGAGCGAGACTAAGCAAAGTATGCCCAATGTGACCCCGACCGCCATGGCGGCGACGAACGGCCATGCACCCCTGTTGTCCGTTCAGGATTTGCATATATGGTATGAGCTGCGACGCTGGGGATTTGCGCACGCGGGTTATGTCAAAGCTGTGCATGGTGTGAGTTTTGATCTCTTTCGCGGCGAGGCTATGGCCTGTGTGGGCGAAAGCGGTTGCGGCAAGTCCAGTCTGATGAAGGCGATTCTGGGATTGAACCGGATTACTAAGGGTGAAATTGTTTTCGACGGGCAGTTAAATCTGACTGAGTTGCAGGGAGAGAAACTACGCCTTTATCGCTCCCTGGTGGGTTATGTGCAACAAGACCCCTTCGGGGCGTTGCCGCCGTTCATGGACGTGCGCCGTATCCTGGACGAGCCGTTGATTATCAATGGGGTGTCGGACAAGGCGGAACGAGAGGCGCGCATTCAGAAGGCGATGGAAGAGGTCAAACTGACGCCGACGCGTGAGTTCCTGCCCAAGTTTCCGCATATGTTGAGCGGCGGGCAGCAGCAGCGCGTGGTGATTGCGCGCGCCATGATCCTGGGGCCGAGGCTGCTGGTGGCGGACGAACCGGTGTCTATGTTGGATGCGTCGGTGCGCGTGGAAATCCTTCGGTTACTACGCGGCTTGCAAGAAGAGCATGATCTGGCTGTGATCTATATCACGCATGACTTGTCAACCGTGCGCTATTTCTCGGAGCACATCTTTGTGATGTATGCCGGAGAAATTGTCGAGATGGCAAAGGTGGATGATTTGTTGCAGTCGCCCAAGCACCCGTATACGCGTGCGTTGCTGGATGCCAGTTCCGACCCGGATGCCAGGAATGCCAAAGTGTATCGCGAAGTGCCGCCGGGCGAACCGCCTAGTTTGGTGAAGCCGCCTACCGGCTGCCGATTCCATCCGCGCTGCGCCCAGATGATCGCAGGGAAGTGCGAGGTACACGAGCCGCCGAACTTCACGATTGCGCCGGGACATCGGACGGCCTGCTGGTTATATGAGTGAACGCCATGAACCCACGTAGTATCCTGGTAGTTGGTTTTGTGTTGGTGTTGGCTGGGGCCGTTATCCCGTTCCTGACGGTGATGGGGATTTTCCCATCCACTTTTTGGCTAAACTTTATAGCCTATGGGGCCTCGGTGTCTGGTTTGATCCTGGGGGTGTTGGGAGCGGCCCAATATACCGGTCGGCGCGACGGTTTATGACGACCTGATGGTCAGGTCGCGGTTGAGCAGCTTAAAGGGGGGGGGGCGATCTCCCCCTTTTTTATAGTAGATGAGTGGAATTGGCGCTTTTCCGACACCGGATATGGGCGGTTCTCACCCGGCTGGTTTGTGGCGAAACCTGGCGCGCTATAGTATCAAACGTCTGTTGACGTTGGCGGGCGCGGTGGTATTGGCCGTTTACCTCACGATTATCATTGCCAATTTAGGCGGCTATGTTGACGAAGTGATCCGCGCGCGGATTGACTTCGCGATTGTGGGTATGGTACAGAGCGGCTGGTTGCGAGACACACCGGAGGCCGAGCGGGCAGCCATGATTGAAGAGACGACGCAAGCCATGCAAGAAGCGGCGGGCTTGAACGAATCTTTTATGCTACGCACATTGCGCTGGTTAAAGCAAGGGCTACTGCTTGATTGGCAAACTACTAGAGACCCTGGCTTGTATACCCCCGGCAGTAACACACGCGACGCCGGCAAGATCATTCTGGATCATCTTTCGCGCACGGTGTTTGTTTTTGGCTCGGCCAATCTACTGCTCTTCTTTGTGTCTGTTTTTTTGGCATTGCCGCTGACGCGATACTATGGCGGTCGCCTGGATCGTCTGTTTGTGGGGCTCTCGCCGCTGTCATCCGCTCCGGCCTGGGTGTATGGGGTAATTCTCAATATTGTGTTGCTGAGGGTGTTTTCTGTCTCTATCGGCGGCGCGTTTGACGCCTGGCCCGGCGAACTGCAGTGGCGCTATGCGCCGATGATCTTGAAGCATCTGGCGCTGCCATTCTTGGCGATTTTTATGAGCGGGCTGTTTCAAGGTGTGTATGTCTGGCGCACTTTCTTCCTGATGTATGCCAACGAGGATTATGTGGAGATGGCGCGGGCTAAGGGGCTGTCGCTGCGACGGGTGGAACGACGTTATATTTTGCGGCCGGCCCTGCCGGGTTTGATCACCAGCTTTGCTCTGATGGCGGCGACGCTGTGGCAAGAGGTGATTGCGCTGGAATTCTTTTTCAATGTGGATGGAATCGGCCGAATCTTGATGACGGCGCTGCGGTTCTATGACACCCCCATGATTGTGGCCCTGGTGGTCACCTTTGCCTATTTGTTGGCGCTTACCGTCTTTGGGCTGGACATCCTGTATGCGTTGGTTGATCCCCGCGTGCGGCTAGGCGGCGGTGAACAGAATTTGGCGACCAGAGTGGCCGGTCGTCGGCGATGGGAATGGAGGCTGCGCCGACGGGCTGCCCCGTCTGAGCGGCAGTTAGCCTGGCGCGATCCGCCCCGGCAACCGGCGGCATGGCAACTGCCAACGTTCCGTTCTGTTGCGGCCACGATTGCGTCCGGTTTGCGCAGCGCGTGGGGAGGTTTTCGGCCGATTCTGGCCTATCCCTCTGCCGTCTTGGGCCTGCTCATCATCCTTGTCCTCGTCAGCATCTCCGTCTACACCCTCAAAACCATTCCCTACCATCAAGCCATCGCCTTATGGCGCGGGGAAGGCAATGTCTGGGCGCGTAATCCCCGCAACGCCTTGCCGTCCTGGGTCAACTTCTTCCGGCGCGACGACTTACCGCCCACGTTGATTTTGGACAGTCATACCGGCGGCGGCGTCAAAAGCAGCGCTGTCATCGCCGAAGGCATCACCCAGATCAACCTAAGCTATCCTTTCGACTTCCCCTACCACAACTTCCCGGAAGAGATCGTCGTTTACTTCGACGCGCGTTTCCGCCAGAAAAACCCATTTGTCACCCTAGCCTGGTTGACGCCCGATGGCCGTGAAATAGAAATTACCACCTTTGCGGCGCGTCCCACCCAGGCCTATCACTTTGCGCAGGATGAAAGGCTGGCGCGACGGCTGGATGACCGACCGCCTGAACAGGCGCTCTTCGCCGACGCTGCCGCCGACCCGCCGGCCGCGTTGCCGGGCCGTTACGAACTGCGCATCAGCGCCTTGACCTTTGAGGAAGGCAGCGATCTAGACGCCGAGTTGGTGATTTTCGGGGGGGTGTACGGTCTGGCGGGAACAGACGGCGATCGTCGCGACTTGATGGTGGCCTTGCTCTGGGGCGCGCCGGTGGCGCTGGCCTTCGGCCTGACGGCGGCAGCAGCCACTTCTATCGGCGGTATGTTGCTGGCCGCCATTGGCGCTTGGTTCGGTGGCTGGGTGGATGGCATTATCCAGCTTTTGACCGAGGTCAACCTGATCTTGCCCTTTTTCCCTGTCAGCTTGATGATCTACACGCTGTATTCCAAGAGTCTGTGGATGGTATTGGGCGTAACGGTGGCCCTGAGCCTCTTCGGCCATGCGCTCAAGACCTATCGCGCTGCCTTTCTCCAGATCAAGACCTCGCCTTATGTCGAGGCGGCGCGCGCCTATGGGGCAAGCAACTGGCGGATCGTTTGGCGCTATCTCATGCCGCGTATTGTCGTCTGGCTAATCCCCAAAATCGTCATCCTGATTCCCGGCTATGTCTTTCTGGAAGCGACGTTGGCGTTTCTAGGGTTGGGAGACCCGGTGTTGCCGACCTGGGGTAAGCTGGTGGTGGCGGCCCTGACGTATGGCGTGTATCGCCAGGAGTACCATCTGGTACTGGCGCCGCTGGCGATGCTCTTCCTGACCGGCATAGCCTTTGCCTTGGTGGGGCGCGCTCTGGAAGAGATGATTGAGCCGCGCTTGCGTCGGATATGAGGCGACCATTCGGCCGAATCGCCTCCCCCATACGTTACCCCGCCGCCGCAAGATTCCTTTTCACCCCGGCCGATGAATGTGGTATCATCCTAGAACAATCCTAAACCAAGCCGCCGGACGGCCTACGAGAGCTGCCTTATGTCTACAGCGTTCACTATCACCACCACGACCAATACCGTTCAAGTTGATGACCAGCGCCAGGCCGGTGTCAGTTACACCGTCTTCAATGCCGCCGGCCAGGAAATGGAAGGGCGCGCCAGCGTCGTTAGCGCGCCGGCCAATGCGCCCCATCAAGCCTGGTCAAAGTTGGCGGAGGGCGAGGCAGAGCGCCACTTCGGTGTGGCCGCAGTGGAACAGTATGCCGTCAAGATCACCGTCCCCCCCGACACGCCTGCCGGCAACTACATCTTCCGGCTCAATATGGTAGGCGTGCATAACCCCGATGAGACCTTCAGCGAGGGCCCTACCGTGACTATTGTCGTGCCCGCCCCCAAGGCCCCGCCCAAGAAGTTGCCGGTGTGGGTGTTCCCGGTGGCCGGTGTGGTGGTGTTGCTGTTGATCGTGGTCTTGTTTCTGGTCTTGCGCAAAGGGTCGGTCAGCGTCCCGAATGTCGCCGGATTGAGCGAGGCGAATGCCATCGCGGCGTTGGAAGCCGCCGGTCTAAAGGAAGGCAGCGTGCGGGGGGAAAATAGCCCGACGGTAGGGCTAGGGTTAGTCATTCGCAGCGAGCCGGCCGCCGGCGCGAGCGTAGCGGATGGGTCCGAGGTGGCGCTGATTCTATCCACCGGCAGCGGCGTGTCGCCCACGCCGATCACCTCGCGGGTTATTCTTATTTTGGGCGACGAGAGTCAATTGGGTTCGACGCCGGATTTCCTGGAAGCGGAAGGATTTGATGTGGTGATCAATCGGAGGGTGGTTTCGGCCGATTTTGCCCTCCTCATGGTCTCCGTGGCTGACGGCCCGATGCCCCGCACCAAAGAAGCCATGACCGCCCTGAGCAACCGCCCTTCCGGCAACAACATCGCCATCATCCTCACCGGCGCCCGCCGCATTAGCGATGGAGAGCTGGAAAACCTGGTCCTCCAGGAAGTCCGAGAACTGTTTGCCGCCGTCGTCAATATCCGGGCTGAAGGCTTTCCCGTCCTCAGCGAAAGCAGCGCCACTTTCAAGCGAGATTTGTTACAGCTATTGCCCTAGCCCGGCGCCGCCAGGCCAGGGGAAATCATCAACGCCACCAGGCGGAGCCAATCGCTCCGCCTGGTGTTATCCCGCGTCGCCTTGTGGACAAATTCACATCACTCTTTCACCATTTCTTCAAAGATTCATAACACTTTCGCCCTATACTGACGGAGAAAGTGTCCGCAAAAACATCACTTTTCATCTAGAAACTACCAGAGGTACTCCTATGCACACTCACCGCTTATCGGTTCTCCTCTTTTTCGTTCTCGCCGCCATTGGCCTGACAGCCTGTGGCGCAGCGCCGATTGTCGCGCCCGCGCCTACCGTTGACACCGACGCCATTGTCGGGCAAGTGCTGGCCGAGCTCACCGCCGTTGCCCCCACCGCGCAGCCAACCGTCATGCCGGTGATCAACACGTCGCCTGGCCTGGCTGCCGATCAATCCATCCAACGCGCGCTCATTGACCTCTATCAACAAACCAACCTCTCCGTCGTCTTCATCATCTTGCCCAACGTCGGCAGCGGCAGCGGTTTTGTCTATAGCGACGCCGGCCATATCGTCACCAACTACCATGTCGCCTCCGGCGGGCGGGATTATGAGATTGTTTTTGCCAATGGTGAACGTCGGTCGGCCGCTCTGGTGGGCAGCGATGCCGATAGCGATCTGGCTGTCCTCCAGGTGGATGCCTTGCCGGCCGGCGTCAAGCCGCTGCCGTTAGCCGACGGCGACAATCTGGCGGTCGGGCAATTCGTGGCCGCCATCGGCAACCCCTTTGGCGAACAAGGCTCAATGAGCCTGGGCATCGTCAGCGCCCTGGGGCGCAGTCTAGAGTCGCAGCGCAATTTGGGCAATCAAGGCGGCAGCACCTATTCACTGCCGGAAGTGATCCAGACCGATGCGCCCATCAATCCCGGCAATTCCGGCGGCCCGTTGCTCAACCTGCAGGGCGAAGTGGTGGGTATCAACGCCGCCATTCTCTCCGACACCGGCGCCAACTCCGGCGTGGGCTTCGCCATCCCGGTTCAGGCCGTGCAGCAAATCGTCCCCAGTTTGATCGCTCGCGGGCGCTATGTCTACCCCTACATGGGCGCCGCTTTTGATAGCGAGGTGTCTCTGGCCGATCAAACCCGCTACGGCCTGTCTCAGACACAAGGGGCCTATGTCGTGGGTGTCACTGCCGGCAGTCCGGCGGCGCAGGCCGGGCTCATTTCGGCCGATTCCACCACTACCCGCGGCGGCGACCTCATCATCGCCATTGACGGGCAGCCCGTTAACAACTTCGCCGACATGAATAGCTATCTGGTCTTTCACACCGCTCCCGGCCAGACGGTTGAGCTAACCGTGCTGCGGGGCGAAAAATCCTTGACCCTGCCCTTAACGCTGGGCGAACGACCGTAATCCCCGCTTGAACCTGTCGGGCGACGTTTGGCGTCAGTCGCAAAACGCCAAACGTCGCCCTTGCCGGGGCGCTGGGGCTGAATCCTCACCGAGCCGGCCGAAATGCCCTCTGATTCATTGGCACCAGCCCCCATCCCCATCCAAACTATCCACGTCAAACGCGTCCACGTAAATCCTATAGCCTGAAGAAAGAGGATTCTTGGTCCCGGTCACTTCTACTAGAATGGTGTGGGGGTCATCATCCAGGCCGTTCATAGCAAATAGCGAGAGCATGGTTGCCGGGGTCGGGTTATATTGATCCACCACCGCTTGCAGCGTGCCGTCAACGTAGACGTTGGCAATACCCTGATCACTCCCGACAGACCCCACCCAACCGACGCAATTACCGATGAAGTCCACGCCGGCCGTATCGAGCGCCATGCCAGACCGGGCGCTCGTGGTAGCGCTGAACTCTGTGCCCTTAACGCGTCGCCAATGCCCATACATATTCCCGTTGCCGCCATTCATGACGCCCGACGCACCCAGTTTTCGCGCTGATCCCCCCTCTTCTACTGGTCCGAACAACACCGGCTCCTCGTTATCCTCATAACGGATTGGCAGGACCACCTGTGACCAGGAGTTGCCCCCGTCGATCGATTTGAATAACTCTCTGCCTGCGCCAAAAAGCGTGTGGTCTATGGCGTAAGTAGGAGAAACAGTCAGAACATCGAAAATCTGATGGTTTTGAATCAGCCAGGGGGCTATTTCAGCAAAGGATTGACCACCATCTTCAGATTTATACAGGCCATGCCCAATGATGCTGACGAAAAGCGTCTGGTCAGCGGCGAAATCGGGTGAAATAGCCAGAGCCAGGATGCGATTCTCGCCCGTATAAGGGACACTAGCGAGCCTCACCCATAGGTTGCCGCCGTTGGTGCTTTTGAATAGACCGGCCGGTGTGGTGGTGAATAGCGTTTGGTCGTGGGCAAAGTCAGGTGAGGCTATTAGAGTGGGATGGACATCGTTAGCCGGGAGCACCAGGCCATTATTGACCGGTTGCCAATCTTGTCCGTCGTTTTGTGAACGATAGACCCCTGTTTGTTCAACGCGCAAAAATAGCGTTTTGTCGTGGGCATAATCGGGCGAGATCAATATTCTGGCTAACGGCGTGGCCGATTCTTGCCAAATTAAGGTGAAAGTGTCCCCGGCGTCTGTAGACTTGTATACCGTGTCATGGTCTGCCTTGATGAAGATCGTTTGGCTTTCCACGAAATCAGGCGCTACGACTACCTGCCCGACAGGGATGTTCCTGGCAATCCAGTTTTCGCCGCCGTCAGTAGATCGGTAGAAGTAATCGCGCATCCCCATGAAGATTGTTTCGTCGCTGGCGAAGCTGGGGGAGAAGCTGATGTCGAAGGGGCGGAGCACCCAGATGTTTCGATTCAGGACGCGCCAGGAGCGGCCGCTATCTTGTGTTTTGTAGATGCCGCCAGTGTATTCACCGAGCAGAGCGGTGGCGTCTTGGGCGTAGTTAGGCGACAGCGAGATGGTCCAGACGTATTTGGCAAAGATATTCCTTTCAGACCAATGGACACCGCGATCGGCCGAT
This sequence comes from Chloroflexota bacterium, assembly GCA_041918535.1. GTDB lineage: Bacteria > Chloroflexota > Anaerolineae > Promineifilales > Promineifilaceae > DAOTXO01. The sequence goes on along the minus strand of JAYRVN010000502.1, from coordinate 1 downwards.
T
>JAYRVN010000501.1:0-3201 GCA_041918535.1 Chloroflexota bacterium | reverse complement strand
TCGGCCGAATCCTCCCTCATGCCCCAATCACCCCCATTTCACGCCCCACCTTAGCAAACGCCGCCAAACCGATGTCCAGGTCAGCCCGCGTGTGAGCGGCCGAAATCATCACCCGAATCCGCGCCTTGCCCAGCGCGACCGTCGGAAAGGCAATGGCCGTACCGAAAACCCCTTCATCGAATAACCGGCGGCTGAATTGTTGTGTCAGCTTCTCGTCGCCGAAGATCACCGGCGTGATCGGCGTCACGCTACGTCCCAGGTCAAACCCTAGCGCGCGCATCTCCGCCTTAAAATAGCGGGCATTATCCCATAACCGATCCACCAATTCCGTGCTGTCGGTCAGGATATGCACCGCCGCCAGACAAGCCGCCGTGTCGGGAACCGTCATCGCCGAAGAGAACAGGAAGGGCCGGCCGCGTTGGCGCAGCCATTCCACGATAGCCGGCTTGCCCGCCACATAGCCGCCCACCACGCCAAACGCCTTCGACATCGTGCCGACCTCAATATCCACTCGCCCCTGCAAGCCGAAGTGATGCACAATCCCCCGGCCGCCATGCCCCATCACGCCCTCGCCATGGGCGTCGTCCACCATCATCAGACAATCGAATTCATCCGCCAGATCAGTCAGGGCCGGCAGGGGCGCAATATCCCCATCCATGCTAAACACGCCGTCCGTAATGATCATGGCATGTTTGAAGGCCCCCCGTTTGGCCTGAAGTTGTGCGCGCAGGTCGTCCGGGTCGTTATGGGCGTAACGGACAATCTCGGCCCGACTCAAGCGGCTGCCGTCAATGATGCTGGCGTGGTTTAATTCATCAGAAAAGATGGCATCGCCCGGCCCAACGAAGGCCGGCATCGCCGCCAGATTGCTGGTGAAGCCGGATTGGAATAGAATGGCGGCTTCGGCTTCTTTGAACGCCGCCAATTCTTTCTCTAGCGTCACGTGAATCTCCAGCGTGCCGGCGATAGTGCGCACCGCCGCCGGGCCAACCCCCAGGCGCGTCATAGCCTCGGTCGCGGCAGCCACCAGTCGGGGATCGTTGGCTAACCCCAGGTAATTGTTGGAACAGAAGTTGAGCACCCGCTTGCCATCCACGTTCAACCAGGCGCCCTGGGGCGAGTGGAGGGTGCGGATGGTGGTGTATAGCCCCTTGGCGCGCAACTCCGTCAGAGACTCTTCAATCCAGCTCAATTTGTCATTCATGCATGTCTCCTGTGCTTGCTGTAGGTCCTAGGCGCAGACGCCGTTGGCCGACGCCCGCCTTGACAACCATTATTATAGTCGGGTATCCAAACGCGAACGATTGAACTAGTGACGAAGATCACCTGGACAAGGGTTATTTGTCGTGGATTTCTCAACCGCGGCGTAGCGCCGACGCCAACCGCGGGGGAAAAAGGGGGTGTGTGCGGGCGCATAGGTTATAATAGGCGGCCGGAGCGAGTTCTATGTCTAACCAATCACTGATCACATCTATCCACGCGCATGTAGAAACACGTCCAGACAAATTCTACAAAACCACCCTTTTTGAGAGCGAGGCGCTGCTCTTGGGACTCAACTGCTTTGAGCCGGGGCAAGTGCAAGCGCCGCACGTCCATGCCGATGAGACAAAGTTTTACTTTGTCGTGGAGGGCGAAGGGGAATTCTGGCTAGGCGAAGAGCGCTTTGCGGTCAGCGCCGGCGACGTAATCTGGGCCCCGGCCGGAACTATTCACGGCGTCAAGAACGAGAGCGCGCAACGTCTGGTCATGCTGGTGGGCATCGCCTGGCCCGCCTAGAAGCAGCGCGGCTTCACAACCAGCCGCGCCGACGATAGGCGGTAAGTGTGCGGGCAAAACCCTCGGCCAAGGGGATTTGCGGCGCGTAGCCGATTTCCGCCCGGGCTTTGGCCCAAGAGCCGCCACGGTTTTCGTGAAAGAAGGCGACGCCGCTACGGCTAAGGGGTGGTTGGCGCTGGAAACGCGCGCCCAGCCATTCGGCAGCCCAGGCCCCCGCCCAGGCCGCGGCGTATGGGATGCGCAGCCGGGGTGGGCGCACGCCCAACGTCTCGGCGGCCGTGTCGGCAAACTCCCGCCAGGTGACGGGGCGCGGGCCGGCCAGGTGGTAGATCGCGCCGCGCCGGCCATGTGTCAGGCAGGCCACCAGCCCGGTCACGCAGTCGTCAATGTAGGTGGGATGGCACCAGTTTGCGCCGTCGCCGATGTAGAAAAACAGGCGGCGTTGAATGGCGCGAAAGAGGCCGAGAACATGGGTGTCGTCCGGGCCGTAGACGAATTCCGGGCGCGCCAGAACAACGTCCAACCCCTGACGATTGAATTCTAGCGCTGCTTCCTCCGCCCTGGCCTTGCTACGCTCGTAAGCATTCGTCGGCGCTAACGGCGCGCTTTCATCCGGCCAACCCGTCCGCAGCGGATCGGCTACCGGCCCCACTACGCCTAACGAGCCAACGTAAAGAACGCGGGACTGGGGGGTTTGCTGTTGAACGGCGCGCAGAACATGGCGCGTCCCCTCCACGTGCAGACGGTGGTAGGCCGCTTCCGGCACGCCGGCCGCGCCGAGTTTGCCGGCGGCGTGGATGATCCAGTCTGCGCCGACAAAAGCGTTATCGAGGGTGGCGGGGAGCAAAATATCGGCCGAAATCCACCTCACCGCCGCATCCATCAAGCGCCAATGGTCAGCCCCAGCGCGCGCCAGGGCAGTGACGTTGTGGCCGTCAGCCAGGAGGCGGCGCGTCAGGGCGGCGCCGATGAAGCCGGTGGCGCCGGTGATGACAATACGCATGGGTTAGACGGAGGGGGGGCGGGAATCGGCCGAATCCCGTCTCACCCGAATCTGATCCGGCAAGATCACCCGCAGCCCCACCCGCGCCGTCGTCGGCGCATCCATTAACATATTCGTATAATGCGCATTCGCCAGCGGGCAATGACACTCCTGCGCCCGGATGCTGCGCCGCACCGCCTTAATCTTCTCCCCAAACCAAATCGCCTTGAAATCATAATTGTAGTCGCGCAAATTGCCCACATCATCCGCCCGCACACAACACGGCCACACCGCGCCGTCAGCATAAATCTGGGCGCTGGCCCAACCCGCGTAACATGGAATCACCTGCCGCTCCTCATCCAGAATGCGCTTCACCAATTGGTAATACTCCAGGCGGAACGCCTCGGTAATGCGCGCCAGGCCCCGAAAAGAGCGGCGCCGGA
>JAYRVN010000500.1:0-4903 GCA_041918535.1 Chloroflexota bacterium | reverse complement strand
CCGGGCGGAGGATGCCGATGCCGATGAGCTTGCCGCTCTCGGCGAAGACGGGCGAGCCCATGAAGTCGCCGCTCACGAGGACGAACTCCCGCGGGCGCTTGCTCACGGCGAAGACAAAGTCGCGCCTCACGCCGGGGACGCGGCCCACGCTTTCGTCCGAGCGCGCCAGGCCGATGACCCCATAGGCGACTGGGACTTGTCCGTAGCGCACGACGAGGGCGCAGACGATAAGGATGCCCAGGGCGTCTAATTCCAGGTCGAGCGCGCCGCCCAGGCCGGTGGCAGCGCCGCTGAGCCGCGCCACGATGCCGTCGGCGATGTCGAGGCAGGCGGCGGCGGTGTAGAGGCTGGCCGGCAGCCAGATCGGCCCGATTTCCGGTCGCGGCGCGCTGAGGAAGCCGGCGAGCCAGCCGAGGGCCAGTCCGCGTGTGAGGGTCAGGGCATTGGCCCAGCCGAGGTTAGGGAGCAGTTGGGGGCTGTCGGGCGGGTGATGGCGGGGCAAGAAGCGGTGGAGGAGCCAGAGTTGGCCGGCAAGACAGAGCAGGGCGAAGATAAACCAGGATTCGGCCGAATCCCATCCCCATTGGCTCAATCCCCACGCCATCCCCGCCGTCGTCGCGCCAAAGATGCCGGCTACCCCCCAGGCCTGCCGGCGTAAGGTTGACGGGATAATAACCTGCATGGCTGGGAGTGTATCCAGACGTCGGGTGGTCGTCAACCGATTCCCGACGTCGTCTATCGGCAAAGTGGGGTGATCTTTGGTATTATTGAGCTATGCGCGCACGCCGAAACATCTTTCGTTTGTTCACATTTGTCCTGGTGTTATTGGTCGGCTGGGGCCTGGTGGTAATCAGCCAGCCGGAATTGCCACCTTTGCCTCGGGCGACGCCGACCGTTGGCGGCAGCCCTTTCGTCTGGCAGACGCCGCCCGGCTCGCGTTATAACCCTTTCTCGCCTGTGCCCCCTTCCACCGGTTCGCCCGTGCTGATTCCATCCACCCCACAACCGGGCGCGGGGCTGTTCGGCTATCCCTCGGCGACGACTACAATCGCCTTGTCGGATGCGGACGTGACCTTTGTCTACGCCCGGCAAGAGGTTGACGACACCTGGACATTTCGGGTGACGGTGAGTCACACCGACACCAGCCTGACGGATTATGTGGATGGTTGGGATGTCGTTTTGCCGGACGGCGTCGTGCTAAAACCTGACCCGACCGCTGCGTTTACCTTGCCGCTGGATTATCCGCAAGTGGGCGCTCGGTCCGTCACACATGAGCAAACCGGACTGCTTATCCCCCCGGATGTGAAAATGGTGGTGGTGCGGGCGCATGACAAATTGACCGGCTATGGGGGGAAAATCGTCCTGGTGAAGTTAGACAAGGCCATGGGCCCTAACTACGAAGTGGAACGCTGACGCCAGGCCGCGCCCACAAGCGTCAGGTATGCGCCAAGGCCAGCAGGCGTGGGCTTTCTTCGGTCAGTGGGCTGCGGTCATAATCGCCCCAGAGCGCGCTCAGGTGAAAGCCTGCCTGCGTGAGTTGCAAATCCCATTCATGTGGCAAGAGATAATGAAACGCCTCGTTCAAGCGAAGGCTTTGGGCGGGCTGGTCAGGACGCGAAAATTCGTATAGCCAGTCTACGAACAAAATCTGACGCGTCACATCCAGGCGGCTGCGCGCATACGGGGTGATTGTCAGCCCTTGAACCGGGTCGAACAACGCTTCTTCCATTTCAAATGCGGTTGTCTCTTCCAGGTCGGCGATGAGCAAGGGGTTGGCGATGTCGAGCAAAAGGTGGCCGCCGGGGTGTAAGCAGCGGGCCAAACGGCCAAGCAGATCGGGCAGGCGCGCGCCCGGCACGTGCATGATGGTGTTGTAACCGACAATGGCGAGGGCGAAGGAGTCCGGCGACAGGGACAGGGTGGTCATATCGGCCGAAATCAGGGCCACGCGTTGGCTCACGGCGGCGGGTTCCAGCGCCAATTTGGACTGGGCTATGGTTAGCATTTCGGCCGAATTATCCACCCCCGTCACCTGCCGGCCCGCCCGCGCCAGCGGCAGTAGCAGCCGCCCTGTGCCGCAACCCAATTCCAGGATCGGCCCGCCGATCTGATCGGCCACAGCCAGGATCAGCGGAATATCCTCCACCAATCTGGCGTGTAGCAAGTCATACCAAGGCGCGAGCGCGTCGTAACCCGCCGGCATGGTGCATTCCTTATGCGCAGGCGCTAACCCAACACCTGGCGTAGGGCAGCCAACAACAGCGCCACATTCTCCGGCCGGCTGTTATAACCCATCAATCCGACGCGCCACACCCGGCCGGCCAACTGCCCCAAGGCGCCGGCAATCTCGATATTGAAACCGTTGAGCAGGGCGCGTTGCACCGCTTTGCCGTCTACGCCGGGGGGGATGCGCACGGTGGTCAACGTCGGCAGGCGATGTTCCAGCGGCACATGGCACTCCAGGCCAAGATCGGCCAGACCGGCCCACAGCAGTTCGGCGTTGGCTTGATGACGCGCCCAACGCGCTTCCAACCCCTCTTCCGCCACCAGCCGCAACGCTTCGCGCAAGGCGTAATTCATGTTGATGGGGGCGGTGTGGTGATAGGTGCGTTCCTGGCCCCAATACTTGCTAACCAGGCTGAGGTCAAGATACCAGTTGGCGACAGGCGCGCGGCGGCGTTGGAGTTTTTCCAAAGCGCGGGCGTTGAAAGTCAGTGGGGCCAGGCCGGGCGGGCAACTCAGGCACTTTTGGCTGCCGCTATAGGCGATGTCAATCCCCCAGGCGTCTACGTAGAGGGGCAAACCGGCCAAGCTGGTGACCGTGTCTACCAGTAGCAGGCAGTTGTATTGCCGGCAAAGGTCGCCCACGCCATCGAGAGGTTGGCGCGCGCCGGTGGAGGTTTCGGCATGTACCAGGGCTAAGACGGCCGGGCGGTAATCATCCAGGGCTCTTTCCAACTCAGCCAGACTAAACACCTCGCCCCAGTTTTTTTCCAGGCGCTGGACAACACCGCCATAACGTCCGGCCATGTCCACCAGACGCTCGCCAAAGTAGCCGTTAACACCGATGACAATGCGGTCGCCCGGTTCCAGGCTGTTCGCCAGGGCGGCTTCCATGCCGGCGCTGCCCGTACCGCTGACGGGGATGGTGACGCGATTATCCGTCTGCCAGGCGTAGCGCAAGAGTTCTTGCACGTCGGTCATGAGGTCCAGGAAGACCGGGTCGAGATGGCCGATGGTGGGCAGGCTGAGGGCTTGCAGGACGCGGGGATGGGAATTAGATGGCCCGGGCCCCAGCAACAGACGGGGAGGCAGGTCTAATTGGCGTGGATTCGGCCGATGTGTCTCATCAACCGAGAGTCTGACCGGCGTGTTCAGCATAAGCGATTCCTGTAAAAGTTAAGTGTGCGTCAAGTGTAGTCTATTCGGCGGGGCCTGTCCACGAGACTTAGGTGACGGCCGCGCCCCAATCAGCCTGGGTTCAATCCAGCCCGCCGAGCGCCACGAAGGCCAGATCGGGCAGGCTGAGGACGATATAGGCGGGCATACCCAGGCGTTGAAGTTCCAGCCAGAGGTCATGCGGCGTCATACCCAACGAAGGCGCGGCGAAGAGCGCCATGACGGTGGCATGGCTGACCAGCACGATGTTGTCGTTGGGCGTTTCATCAATCAACTCGTACAGGCCGTCGGCGAAGCGGCCGCGCGCCTCGAAGGCTGTTTCCGGACCGTATACCGCTGTGCCGGGTTGGGCGAAGAAGCGCGCGACGCCGGCCTGAAACTCGGTCGGTGTGGCCGCATAAGGGATGCCGGCGCGGTCAACTTCGTCGAACTCAGCCAGGGACGCCTCAACGCTCAGGCCAAGCGCTTCAGCCATGAGTTCGCCGGTGCGCACAGATTTGGGTTCGGAACTGGTGAGGATGAGGCTGGGGTGATAGGGCTGTAAGGCAGCGGCGAGTTGGCGGGCGCGGTCTTCGCCTTGTGCAGATAGGGGCCAGGTGCGGGAGGGAGATTCGGCCGAAATTCGGCTATTGGCGTGACGCACCAGGATCAAATAGCGGTTGGACATCCAACCCTACCCCCCAATGGACCGAATGTAATCTAGCGCCTGCTGCGCCGGCCAGAAATTCTTGTTCAACCGTAGCGCTTCCTGATACGCCTCGTTGGCCTCCGTGTAATGTCCCGTCCAGGCCAGCGTATGGCCGCGCCACAAATAGGTCTCTTCCACATTCCGCCCGCCATCCACCGAAATGATCAAATCCGTCAATTCCATGACATCCGCATGCCGTCCGGCTTGCAGATAAGCCATGTACGGGCGGAATTGATACCACAACATTCGCGGCGGCAAGCCGATGATACGGGCCTGATCGAAAGCGGCCGCCGCATTCTTGTAATACTCGCCATTACTCGTCAGCAACCCCAACTCCGTCCAACTCGTGCCGAGATCAAACCACGCGAAAGCATCCTCGGCATTGTGTTCAATGTCTGCCAACGCCATCTGACGTGTGCGTTCCCACATAGCCATTTCATCGGTTAGTTCAGGTCCCAAAATGGCGTTGACGGTGGGTTCTTTTTCCGGCTCGTAGACGACATAGAAGAGATAGTTGAAGGCGCGCCAAGAATCCAGAATCTCCGCATACGCATACACCTGCCCATTCCCATCAAACGGGCCAAGATTGGTATCCATCGCTCGGAATTCTTGGGTGGTGTCATCATAGCCAAAGATCGTCAGATAATGTCCATACCATCCTGATCCGTCGTGCGGGTCGTAGCCGCGTTCAATCACCACCGGGAGACCTAGCGCGATGAAGCGTTTCAATGTGTCGAGCGTGCCGCCGGCGTTGTAAGTGATGGCCAGGTCGGTTTCTTTCTCGATATATTCCACAATTTGCCAGGGGCTGACATT
>JAYRVN010000499.1:0-4061 GCA_041918535.1 Chloroflexota bacterium | reverse complement strand
GCCTGTTGCCAACGCCAGTTCTGATGTGAGTGGGGGGCCGGCGCCGCTGGATGTGGTCTTCTCGGCGTTCGGCTCGTACGACCCGGACGGGGCGCTGGGCAATATCGAGTGGACATTCAGCGATGGCGGCTCCTACTGGGGCGGCACCGCGTATCACACCTTTTACCAGCCGGGAACCTATCTGGCGACGTTGCGGGTGTATGACAGCCGGGGCGCAACCGGTATTGATACGCTGCAAATCGTTGTCGGCCAACAAAATCAGCCGCCCGTTGCCGTTGCCAGCGCCACGCCATTGAGTGGGAACCCGCCCTTAACCGTTAACTTTACGGGCAGCAACTCCTACGATTCGGATGGCAGCATTGTCAGCTACGCCTGGGACTTTGGCGACGGCGGTTCCAGCACGCAAGCCAACCCCACCCATGTTTACACCAGCGGCGGCCAATATGTGGCGACGCTGGAAGTGACGGATAATTGGGGCGCGACTGATACCGCCTCGGTGACGATTAACGTGAATTGCACGAGCCAATGTCTGCGCTCGACCAATATCGCGTTGTCGGCCAGATTGCAGGGCAGTACGGTGTCCGTCACCGGGAAGGTGACCGTTCAGACGGAGACAGGCGCGAAGGCGGCCAACGCCATTGTGTACGCGACCTTCACCTTGCCGGGGGGTCTGACGGTTGATTTGTACAACTATACGAATAGCCGAGGCATTGCCACGTTCAATACAACGTACAGCCGCGGCACCTATACATTGACCATCACCGACATTGTCAAGACCGGCTATCGGTTTGACCCGGCGCATAGTGTTTTGAGTAAGAGCATTACGCGCTAAGGGTGTGAAAGAAGGGAATCGGCCGAAAATTTTCGGCCGATTCCCCTATCGCTTACGCGCTTGGAAAAAGGTGAACGAGCCGAAAGCCTGCGGCGCAAAGTCCGTAAAGCCAGCCTCGCTCAAATAGCCCTCCAATTCCGGCCAGGTGAAGGGATGCAGACCGCGCCGCGCCTGAAGCGCCTGGCGCACCCGCGCATAGTGGAAAAGGCCCTTCTCACCTACGGTGAAAGTGGTGACGGCCAGGGGAGCGCCGGGCTTGAGGGTTCGGCCGATTTCGCCCAGAGCCGCCGCCGGACGGTGGAACAGATGCAAAGCGCCGCCGCACACCGCCGCATCGAAAACCCCGTCGGCAAACGGCAATTCTTCCACCTGCGCGCGCGCAAAGTAGACTTGCGTCAGGCCATCCGCCTGCGCCATCCGGCGGCCGCCCTGCAACAAGCCGGGCGCCAGATCAATGCCGTAGACCGTTTGCCCCGGCTGGACAATGCGGCGGCCTAATGTCCCCGGCCCACAGGCGGCGTCGAGAATCAAGGGGGCCTCGCCAACGGCCGCGTCCACCAGACGCACCAGCTCTTCACGCGTGGTGGTGTGCCGCCCGGCATACACGTTCAGCACGAGCGGATACCACCAGCGCGACTCATACATCTGCGCCAGCCAGGGCGTCTTAACGAGCCGGCGTAGGAGGGGATTGGCGATGGTTTGGAGCAAGCGATCATCCCCCAAAAAATCGGGGATGCCCTCCGCCAGCGGATAGGCAGCGCGACAGGCCTGGCAGACCAGCGCCTTGTCGGTAACTAACAGGGATTGCCGACAAGCAGGACAGACATAGAAGGCCAGACCGGTTGCCGTCGTGTCGGGAGCAATTTGCGTTGTCATAGGAACCTCCAGGCTACGTGAAATCCGGCAGCCGTCGCCACCGTCAGCGGCGACGAAGCTGCACGATGGACACGAGATGTTCATCCACCTGCTCGCGCTTGATGAGGTAGAGGCTCAGTTCCTCCAGGCCGGCCAGCCAGGCGCTCAGGTTGACCAGCCAGAGCAACGGCAGATTGAAGGCCGTCCAGAGCGAGGCGGAAACCCACAGGATGAATAGATACGACGTTAGTTTTTTGGACAGGAGATGAATCTGGCGCACCTGGCCGGTGAGGAAATAGCCGGCGGCGTAGACCAGGGCCAAGAGCGTAAACGGCAGCAGGCACAACCAGAGATGCCGGCGCACGTCGTCGGCCAGCAGGTAGAGCGTGAGGCTATAGAAAATCACATAGAAGAGGGTGTCGGACCAGCCATCGAGTTTTCGGCCGAAATCCGACGTCACCCGCCATGTTCGCGCTAGAATACCATCCAACGCATCACTCAGCATTAGCCCCAGGCCATACACCAGGAACAGGCGCGGTTGTCCGGTCACGGCCGGCCACAACAGGCCCGGCGTTAAGAGCAAACGCGCGACCGAGAGCCAGTTGGGCAATCGTGACTTGAAGCCGGCAGGCATGATCACAGGCAAACTCCTTGGGCAGGCACGCCGCAGCGCGCTTGCTCAGTTCTATCTATAGGATACTCCCAAATGCTGCCGGATCAAGTGGTATTTGACCCGTTTTGCCTGCGAGATTGCTCAGGGGACGACAGTTTGCAAAGCGGCGCGCACCATATCGGCCGAAGGCGTGCCATAGAACTGCTGCGCTATCCGCCCCTGCGCGTTAACGACATACAAGGCCGGGTGGCCGCGTAAACCAAAACGCGCCGCCAACGTCTGGCCTTCCGGCGCCGCCGCGTCCACACGCACCACGTTTATTTTCCCGGCAAATTCCTGCTCTAGCCCATCCACGATGGGCGCCATTAGGGTTCAGCCCGGTCAGTTGTCGGTGTAAAAGAAAACCAGCGCCGGCCCTTGAACAGGCAAAGGCCGGGAACCACAGCCCATGACCGCCAACGGCAAAACTGCCAAACTGACTGCCAACCACCACAACCATCGTCTTTGCATCCTCTTCTCCCTTATTTCGCGCCAAACAATCCGGCGCGGCAGCTTCCATTGTAATCATGCGCGCGGCCTCTGTCCATAGGTATGCTGGTCTAACTATGGGGCGGTCGGCGTTTTGTCTGAAATCCAGGCTGCGGGCGACTGCACTGGCACAACTGAAGGCGGTCCTAACACCAGCATCAGCGGTTGGCGCGGTTATCACCCGATCCCGCACCAACGCCGAAAAAGGTAAAATAACCAAAGTAGGCTGAGCAAGGCGCACAGCGCCAATCCGCTGGATGCACGGGTTGGGCCGCCCTAGTAGGTATTGAGACTTGCCAACGATACTTCACCTTCTTTTGGCTGGAAATTATCGGCATGTAAAGTCCAGTGAATCATAGGCATATCATCAATGTTTTCAAAAATATCTTCGTTAATACGATATTTGAATCCTAGCTTATCTCCCAAATTTATTTTATCTTGCGAAAAGAGAATGTCATTGGAACGATATGTTACACAAATCGTATGACGTTCTCTAACAATTGAAACGGCTTGATCTTGTGGTTCTATAATTACAAGCGGGTCAGAATTTATACTTCGAGTAGTAAAGACGTGCCATTTTCGCGGAAAGGAATCTAGATCGGGGAAAACAAACTCTAGTTTAAAATTGTTTATCGCTTTCTTGCCTTGATTCAAAACAGCTATTTCTAATTGATACAAATGTTCCTGAGCTGTACGATGAATAGGTATGTATGAAAATTCAACCCTCGTATCGAAAGCTATTACTTGGGTTGATTGCCCAGCAAGAATTCGGATTAGATTTACCGCTCCAACTGTGGCTTCTAAACAAAGAGTTGCATCACGGTAATCTGAGGTTCTTTTATGTTGCAACTCATTTGCAAAATCAATTGATGTTTTAGCCTGACGCCGAGCTACTTCATTTGACGAACCTGCAAGTTCCACTGCTAAATAGGCGTCAAGCTTTCGTTTTGCATCAGTCTCACTAGGCACAATTCCATCTGTCAAAGGATGCAATTGGGAATTGTAGACCGCCTGAGATAGTGAAATGAGGGTCTCACGGCATAAAAGACCGATGGCTTGAAATTGTTCTGTTGTTGAAGCAGTCTCCAGGTGTTTACGGGCTTCATCTAAACACCGTTCAACTGAAGTCCATCTGTTTAGTTCTGGTGCGTTATTTTGTGTCATTTTTTGTTCAATTAAGCGGCCCAACGGTTTGCGTTACCTGCGTGTGGGCGGGCGTGGATTCTGTTTGGG
>JAYRVN010000498.1:0-9664 GCA_041918535.1 Chloroflexota bacterium | reverse complement strand
ATCAGCGACTACCAGAGCCGCATGCTTCAGCCTCCGAAAGGCGAGCACACTCAGCTTCTGGTCTTCATGGCGGTGGGAGACGTGATCGTGTCGCTCCAGTACGTCGGGCCGAGTGTGCCACCGCGGGAGCTGCTCTCCGACGCTCAGCGAAAGCTGCTGGTTCGGCTGGCTCCCGACCAGTTCGGCACCAAGCGCACAGTTCCAGGCGAGCAGACGTTGCCGAGTGAACCCACCACCACCTCGACCACAACCACGACGCTACCGCCAACCACGCTGCCACCTACGACGACCACCCGTCCCAAGAAGCGAAGCAGTTCGGCAACGACCAAGGCACCCGCGACGGCTCCCCCGGCAACCGCCGCCCCTGCTACGGGCGGTCCAGGGCAATAGGCGAGCGTCGCCGATAACCGACTGGTTCGTTCACTCGCGACGGAGCATCACACCGCCGCACAGACCGAGAACTGCGGCGCTGGCGATTGTCATCGCGCTCGACCAGGCCGCCCCCAGCCCGAAGTCCCACTGGTCGGTGTAGAGGACCGCTGAGGCGATGAGACAACCTGCGCCGATGAGCGCGAGGGCCGACACCAACGGTCGTAGGCGTGAGCCAAGCGCCACGACGGCTATCAGCCCCACGGCTGCGCTCGCGTAGAGCAGCCATTCCTCCAGGGGCGCATCCGAGAGCAGGTCGTTGTCCATCATGACGAAGAACGAGGGCACGGCCATCGTCGCGGCAAGGGCGGCCAAGCCGACCACCGTGCCGGCGGCCCAGTTCCAGCGGAGCCCCATTGACGGGGCGGGAGGTCCTTGGGGGAGTGGAGTGGACCAGGTGGTCTGAGGTGTCTCGGGCATAGGCGGGCGGATCGTGGGTGCCGGCGCTCCGGTGAGTGTGATGGGGGCGTTGAAGCCGGGCTGGGGTGCCGGTGGGTGAAACATCGAAAGTCGCGGCGGTTCTGGATGCGGCTGGACTTCGGGTGCCGGATGGGCCGGATGGGCCGGCGTATGTGGTGAAGCCGGGGGCGACATTTCTTGGCCGGAAGGGGCGCGCCTGTTTGCTGCCTTTGGGGGCGTATACACGCTCCGGCTATCGACTGAAACGTTGGGATCAGTATGTCGTGCCGCGTCCGTTTTGTCGCATCTCTATCGCGGTGGGGGAACCGATCGAAGTTTCGGCCGAATCCAACCTGTCTGCTCTCGATGAACACCTGACCAACCAGCTTCATCGCGTCGCAGCCCAAGCCGCCGCCAATTACTATGAGCAACAACCCGCCTCCAAAACGGATAGCGTGCAGGGAGTTGAACCATGAAGTTCGGGGAGCTTAAAGAAAAACGCGTTCGCTGGTGGGGACAACTACAGGGGAATGTCCTGTTCGCTTATTGTCGGTTACTGAACCTCACGGCTCATATCCGGGTGCATGGGGCGACGCATATCGAGAGCGCATTCGCCACGGGACGACCCCTGCTGTGGTCATTCTGGCATCAACAGGCCATGCCTTATATGTTGTTTGGCGACCGCTATCTGGATCGGCACACCATCGCCATGATCACGGCGGGCGATGATCGCGGCGAGGTGCTGGGCACGCTGGCCCGGCGCATGGGGGCGGAACCATATCCGGTGGATATGGCCGGCAATCCCATGCAGGCGGGGCGCGCAGTGTTGCATGTGGTGCGCGCGCTACGCAAGGGAAAGCAAACGTTTATTGCGCCCGACGGTCCGGACGGGCCGGCTTATGTGCCGAAGCGCGGGGTCGGTTTTCTGGCGCGTAAGGCGGGCGCGGTGGTATTACCGGTGGGCGCCTGGACGCGCCAGGCTTACCAAAAACGCCGCTGGGATCATTACCTGGTTCCATATCCGTTTGCTCACATTCAGGTAGTGGTGGGCGAGCCGATTTTGCCCGACGAATACCAGACTGATGAGCAATTTTTGCAGCGCCTTAGCCCGATACTGCACGCCGTGCGGGCGGAGGCAATCGCTTTGGCCGATTAGTCGGCCGGTTGCGGGCGCAAGCGGCGCAGGCCCAGGAGCGTCAGCGTCACCAGGATGATCAGGGCGGAGACAACGCTGGCGATGGGGAATGCGCTGTTGCCCAGGGTAAGCATTCGGCTATCCAGGCGCACCGTTTCCAACAGGATTCGGCCGAATCCATACCACACCAGATACAACCCCATCAACTCCCCCGCGCGTAAGCGATCCGCATAGCGCCGCGCCAGGCTATATAGCCCCAAAAAAGCGACCAAATTCCACAAGCTCTCATACAGAAAAGCCGGATGAAACGTCGTTCCGGGGGCAAAATTGCCCAGGGGATGATCAATGTGAATGCCCCACGGCAAGGCGGTCGGCCCGCCATACAGTTCCTGGTTAAGGAAATTGCCCCAGCGGCCCACAAATTGCCCCAGGGGCAAGCCGACGGCCGCCAGGTCAGCCCAGGCCAGCCAGGGTAAGCGCTGGCGACGCGTATAGAGAACGAGGCCCAGCAATCCTCCGATCAACGCTCCATATAGCCCCAAACCGCCATTACGCAGATTAATCAGTCGCGCCGGGTCGCGAAAATAGTCCAGGGGCGACGTGATGCCCAAGGCGGCCAGGCTCGGCGACGGCGTTAAAACGTGATATAGGCGCGCCCCGATGATCCCCAAGACGATGCACCACAGCAGCCCCGTCCAAACGTGTTCCGGACTCCACACCTGCCAGGGGGCGTCGGTCAGCCAGGCGGCCTTGACGCCGGGCCATTTGGATAAGACAGCCTGCGTTTTTTTCAGACCGGCAGCATTTAGCCCCAGGCCACGCGGTTCGATTCCCCACCCATAGAGCAAATCGCCTAGATGGTAGATATGACGTTTAGCCAGGAGTTGGCGAAGTTCCGGGGGCAACGGCAGGTTAGACAGGGGTTGGACGCGAATTTCGGCCGAAACCACTGTCTCAAAGCACCGGCGCGCCCGCGCCTCGGCCAGACGCGCCGTCACCCACGCCCCCAGGAGAATGCCGCCCATGATGAGAAGCCCATACCAATAGATGGGAAACTCAAAGCCCGCCACACGTAGGGTAATGGCCGCGCGGTCCGGGGTGCGGCCGGTGGACCAATGGTACGCGAGCAAGGCCGACGCCGCCAGGCTAAACAAGGCAATGACCAGCCAAAACGGCTCGCGACGGGCCGAGGCCGGCCGGGTATCAGACTCAGCGGCGGGCATAGGCTTGCCTCCAAACGTGTACGGCGCGTTGACCGACGGTGAACCAGGCGCCGACCGCCAAGGCCAGCACCGCCCAATCGGGCCGGTTGAGCAGCAAACAGACGAAGATGACAACGTAGCGTTCAACCCGGCTAAGCAGGCCTACTTTGCAGGTATAGCCGAGCGTCTCCGCCTTGGCGCGCGCGTAGCTGACCATGAGTGAGCCGCTCACGGCCAGGTAGGCGGCGGCCATCAGCCAGTTATCCCCCTGCTTGTAGAAATAAATCAGGAACCCGGCGAAGAGAATGAATTCGGCAATACGATCCAGGGTGGAATCGAGAAATGCGCCAAAACCGCCCTGGATTCGGCCGATTTTGCGCGCCAGGGCCCCATCCACTGCATCGGCCGAAGCCAGGAAGAAGATCGCGGCCGCCGTCCATTGCATATAACCCTGGATAATTAGCCAGGCAAAGAGAAAATGCGCCAGAAAACCCAGCAGGCTCAAGGCATCGGGGGATATCCCCAGGCGGGCAAACAAGGCCACAATAGGGTCCAGAATAAAATGGGTATTGGCCCGCAGAAAATCAGTTAGAGTAGGGCGCTCTAATTTGTTGGAACCGGTGCTCGTCATAACCAATCATCCACATAAAGGGCATTGTGCCCGGCGGCGACCGTCAGCGGCAGCCGCCAGCATCGCTGGAGTTACCGGGGGGATGCTATCGAATCCGGGGAAGCCTGTCAAGCCGGATAGGCGCGCGGCTAAGGCAGGAAGGCTGTTATTCATGTAGCATCAAGGATGGGGGGCGACGCCGGCGTGACCGCTCACCAACGAAAGCCTAGCCAGGGCGCTTCCATTTCGGCGGCCGTCAGGCTGCCGTGCAAACCGAGAAAGCGCTGCGCCTTCTCCTTTTCGTGCGGATTGACATAGGTTGCGCCCTGTCGCATGATAACCACCACATCCCCCAGGCGATCACGCGCCGCCGGGGTGTGCGGCGGCGGGCCAAGCAGCCCCGAGGCCAGGGCTTCATCCGCCGTCAGAGCATAGGCCGATTCAGGCAACTCGCTGTTGACATAAGCGACCACATCGGATACGCAACCTTGCCGGGCATAGAAATAGGGGACGCGCGGCTCGCCGGCATTGCGCATGAGTAACAAGCGTTGGAGTTCAGGGTGGCGCTCAATGAGCACGCGTTGCTCCGGCGGGGTTAGGGTTTGCCCGTGATCGGCCGTGAGGATGATGACAGTGCCCTGGCGCGCGGTCGGGGAGAGCGCATCTAGCAAGAGGGTTTGGAATTGGTGGAAGAGGGCTTGGGTTTCGGCCGAAACAGTCGCCCCATTCCAGCCAACATAATGGCTCAACGTGTCAACAGTCGGCCAATAGGCATAGGCATACTGTTTGCGGCGCGTCGGTCGTTCCAGAAATTGGCTGATCTGCGTCAGCATGTCCGCCGGCGAGACAATCCCGTGCCGCGCCGCCACATCCCGGCTGTGCATCCGGCTGAGGCTCGAATCCACAATATCCCATCCTTTCCAGGCATGGGTATCTACTCCGCCCGCTTTGAGTTGCGTGGCTATACTCGGCGCGGTCAAGAACTCCTCCGGTTTCAAGCCTGCCTGCACCAGGGCATCCGGCGCCCGGAAAAATTCCGGCGTCAGCGACAACATCTGGCCCAGAACGGCATATTGCGGAAAAAATAAGTGCAGGCCAACCAGGCCATGTTGGGCCGGCCCGGCCCCCGTCCAAAGACAAGATAAGGCATTCACCGTGGTGGAGGGGAATACAGAGGTGATCTTGCCCACCACCCGGGCGCGTTGTAACACCCCCGCCAGGCGTTCTTGTTCGCGTTGGAGGAGGTTCCAGCCCAGCCCATCTAACACCACCAACACGACGCGGCGAACCTCGTCGCCGGCCAGTGGCTCCCACAACTCCGGGCGCAAGGGGGGCAAACCCTGGAAAGGCGCTCCTAGCAAAGCTGCCACAGTCGCCGGAACATTAGCCAGCGACCCGCCGGCATAGTCGGGGAAGATAAATTCGTCGGGCCAGTTCGATAACATGGATCACCCTTTAAGATGGCATCAGCCTGAAGTCGCCGAGACGGTTATCCTTATGCGGGATCGGGGAGGTTGATGGAGCAGCATTTTGCCGCGTGAAGATGTCGGCGCAGGCTTGACCCACACCGAATCGGCCGAATTCCGGTCGTGGTTCAGTCCGTCAGCTATAGACGCCGTTGTTAACCCATTTGTACTCCATATGCCAGGCCGTCGCCTCGGCTTTGGCTTGCCCCAAAAGCCGCGCCACGATATGCAGCGCCGCGTCAATGCCGGCCGCGATGCCGGCAGACGTGATCACGCGGCCGTTGTCTACCAGGCGTTGATCCGGACAAATCCGGCTGTGGGGCGCCAACTCATGGAGCAAGTCCATGGTGTTGTGGTGGGTGGTGGCAGCCAGGCCTTCGAGCAGGCCCGCGTTAGCCAGCACGAGCGAGCCGGAGCAGACGGAGAGGATAATTTCGGCCGAATCCGACATGCGCCGTATCCACTGCAACAATATCGGATTGTCCTTCTCGCGCCGCGTCCCACGCCCCCCCGGCACCACCACAATGTCCGGGGCTGGGCAATCTTCCAGCGTGTAGGCAGGGTTCACCGACAGCCCTCCCCGCGTGCAGATCGGCCTCTTGATCTCCGCTACCGTATACACCTGAAACACCCCATCTTCACCATGTCCCCCGGCTACCGAAAATACCTCAAACGGCCCACAAAAATCCAGCACTTCCACATCATTGAAGATTACAACCGCCACATTGCGCATGTTACAACCTCCCAACCTGCATGGGGCCATCTTGACAGGCGCGCCAGTCGGGCCTGTAGTCTTTGGCCCTCTAGGTTATAATTATGCCGTTATTTAGCAATAAATGAAACAGGATTACGACGATTCACGACAAGTTCAGGTTGGTGCAAAGCGTCTGAACGCCCGGCCGAAGCTGCCTCCACGTGGCGCGGCGGTCGGCAACCGGCCAACCCGATCAACCTGACAAGGATAATGGACTATGTTGACACCTGCTCCGCTTCAGCAGTTACGGGCTGCCATTGCCGCCCGCCTGGACACTCCCATCACGACGTATCAAATTCCCGGTCGCTGGGTTCACCCGCAGAACAACCTGGCCCGCGTAGAAATCCATCCTTACGTCTGGTGGTTGCACACCGTCGAACGCATTTTGGCGGGGCCGGCGCGACCTTTAGCCCAGGCCGGGGCGGCCGGCGGCTGGAGTCGCTATGCCAGGGTGTATAACCTATTTGTGCGCAGCGCAACGGCCTTTGACCATGATGGCGATGGGAAGTTGGGCCGGCCGAATGCGGAGGGGTTGAATGAGGTTGGCAGTTTCATGAAGAGTTTGTGTCTGCTGCCTTATATTCAATCGCTGGGGTGCAATACGGTGCATCTGTTGCCTGTGACGGCGATTGGACAGGACGGGAACAAGGGGGATGCGGGATCGCCGTATGCGATTCGCAACCCGTATCAACTGGATCAATTTTCGGCCGAACCCACTCTCCATTTGGGCGCGGAAGCGGAATTCGCCGCCTTCGTCGCCGCCGCTCACCACCTCGGCATCCGCGTCGTCACCGAATTTGTCTTCCGCACCGGTAGCAAAGATAGCGATTGGGTGCAAGAACACCCGGAATGGTTTTATTGGATCCGCACTACTGTGCCCGATCGGGCCGCCGGCAGCCTGGATGAAGCGGCCTATGGTATGCCCATCTTCACGGCTGAAGAAGTGGCGCAGATCGAGGCCGATATCGAAGCCGGCGAGATGGATCATCTTCAACCGCCGCATCCCGGCTATCGGGCTATGTTCTTGCCGCCGCCGCCGCCGGAAGCCGTGCAACTTCAGGCCGGGCGCTGGCTAGCCGCCTATCCCGACGGACAAACCGGACGCATTCCGGGGGCCTTCGCCGACTGGCCCGTAGACGATCCGCAACCGCCCTGGGGGGATGTGACCTATCTGCGCCTGTATGATCATCCCGACTTCAACTATATCGCTTACAACACCCTGCGCATGTACGATACGCGCCTGGCGAGTCCGGAGAACGTTGCGCAACCGCTGTGGGAGAGAATCATCAACATTATTCCCTATTATCAACAACACTTCGGCATTGACGGGGCCATGATTGATATGGGCCATGCTCTGCCGATGCCACTGAAGCAGGCGATGGTAGCGGCGGCCCGGCAACAGGACCCCCATTTTGCCTTCTGGGATGAGAACTTCCGCGTCGGGCAGAGAAGTCGCGACGAAGGCTATGATGCCGTCATCGGCAGCCTGCCGTTTATCCTGTATCGGCCGAAAGAACTGCACAAGCTGCTGGTTGACCTGACCGAGCGCGGCACACCCATCCCATTCTTTGGGGCGCTGGAAAGCCACAACACACCGCGGGCAGCCGGCAGACCGGGCGGCAGCCAATATATTCGCTATGGCGCCGCCATTGCCGCCTTCCTGCCCACCCTGCCCTTCATTCATAACGGGGTGGACTTCGGCGAAACTTATCCCATCAATACCGGCCTGGACTTTAGCAAAGCGGAGATCGCGCGCTTGCCTAGCGAGACTTTACCGCTCTTTAGCGCGCGCGCTTTTGACTGGGAAAATGGCGACCCAGACCTGGCGGCCTGGTGGCGGCAGACATTGGCCTTGCGGGCGCAATTCGACGCCGTGTTGACCGATCCGGCTGCCGAGACGCACAATCTCATTCTCACCGACAATCCGGCCGTCTGGGCTCTGCTGCGACACGACGCCAACTGGACAATCAAATTAGCCCTGGTGTGCAATAGCGCGACCAGTACGTCGGAGTCGGCTCGCGTCTATATGCCGACCGGTCGCGAAACGGTGATGGATCATTATACCGGCCGTCACTATCCGGTGACCGATCAGCACCTGATGGTTACGCTGGCGCCGCTGGAAAGTTTGTGGCTGGTGTTATGAATCGGCCGATTTGGGCTTACAGGCGTGTCAGGCTGCGCCATAGCGGCGGTTAGAAAACAGAAAGCAGCGCAGGTATGCCCTACGCTGCCGGAGACACAGATTGGATAGAGAATCGGCCGAAAAGATTTTCGGCCGATTCCGCTCCACTTATTTCAACATCGCCTCGCGCAGAGAACTCATCTGCCCGGCCACGCTATTGTCCACCACGCGGTCGCCCACCCGGACAATCAAACCGCCTAGAATACTGGGGTTGACCTTGAACTCAATATTCCTTACGCTGACGGTCTTGCGCAGGCTGTCTTTCTCGCTATCAGTTAGGGGCAGGGCGGAAGTAATTTCGGCCGAATCCCCCGACAAATTCCGCATACCCGCCGGCGCTTTGGAGAAGAACTCCGCAATCAACTCATGCTGACGCTTTTCATCCAGCGCCTCGCCCACCAGCTTGTTGGCAGCCGCAATCGAAATCGCTGCAATCTGATTCCGCAATTCTGCCAGCATCCGATTCCGCTCTAACTCCGCCTCGGCGCGCGCTTTCGCCATCACTTCTTTGCCTTCCTCGTGCGCCTTACTCAAAATCTCGTTACGCGTCGCCTCAGCCCCGGCAGCCGCGTCCTGGCGAATCTTGGCCGCGTCACTGCGCGCCCCTTCCAGAACCTTGCGGGCGTCCGTCTCTGCATTGTCGCGCGCAATAGCGGCCTGACGCGCATCTTCTAGCCCTTTGGCGATTCGGGCCTTGCGCTCCTCTAACATTCTGATGATGGGGTCATAAGCGTAACCGCGCAGAACCAACATCAAAACGATGAAGAGGAGTACCTGCATGATAATAAAGCCTAAGTTAATGCCTAAAGCTTCCATATAGCTGCTCCTACCAACATCCTTCTATGCTGTCAATTCTCCGGCTTACGCCACAAAAATCAGAATCAGAGCGACCACCAGGGCGTAGATAGCCACCGCTTCGGCGAGGGCCACACCCAAGATCATATTAGCCTGAATCGTGCCGGCGGCATCCGGATTGCGCGCAATACCTTGAACCGCGCCACCGACCACGATACCCACCCCGGCCCCGGCGCCGATAGCCCCGGTCATCGCCAGACCCGCACCAAGTAACTTCAGACCTTCCGCGATTGCTGCAGCGGCATTCACATCCATGTTTACATCCTCCAATCTGTATTAGTTTCCTAGCTTAATCTTCAGTCCACACACAAGGCATTAATGATGCGCCGCATGGATGGCGCTGTTCATAAAGGTCAGCGTCAGCAAGGAGAAAATAACCGCCTGCAACGCGCCAACCGCAAACTCCAGGTGCCAGAACAAGATGTTGCCGAAGGGCAACAACGCACCAATAACAAAGAGCAATACCTGTCCGGCAAAGATATTGCCTAGAAGACGGAAGGAGAACGAGACGATTTTGAAAATCTCGCTGACGAACTCCAATAGCCCAACCACCGGGTCTAAGATGCCGAGCGGATTCTTGGCGATCTTGTCTGCCGGCCAGTTGAAAAACTTCTTCCAGTACGACAACCCTT
>JAYRVN010000497.1:0-26666 GCA_041918535.1 Chloroflexota bacterium | reverse complement strand
GGAGAAGGAGAAGTTTTCGGATCATGGACCAGATTTCGGCCGAATTTCGGCCCTACGCACTCGGCGAATGACAGTCGCCCCAGCCACCCAACACCTAACGCACGGTGTTCAAATAGGGCTCTGAAAAGTTGAAGTAGTTATAAGCAGCTTGCGATAGGTCTGCCATTAAAGGCGAGCTGATCGTCCAGGCCAACCAACCCGGCTTATGCATGATTTCCACCAGAACGTAATCGCCGCCGGCAGTATACACAATCCCGGCGTCGGCATAGGTATCATTTTGCCAGGCGTGGCGATGAGCCACCCTCACGGCATCGGGCACGCCCTCTTCGATCAGGCTGTCAATATTATTCAGTTGCAGCGCCGACACGACGGCCTGACATTCTGCCTGCGTCAGGTCAGCGCCATAAACCGCCATGAGTGCGCCGCCCCCCTGTTCGGCGCAGTAATACACCATCGCCAGGAGCGAGCCCATGTCCTCGGCCGTCGTCTGACGATACGGGTCCGGATCGGTGCGCGGGTCAACCTCCAGGCTTTCCACCTTCTTGCAGCGCCCGCCCGATTGGGTGTAGGGGCAGCCGAAATAGGTGTTGGTCAGGCCCAGCCCTTGGACGAAGGCGTTAACCTGTTCCGCGCCCCGCACGGCATCCCCGTCACCGCCAATCACGCCCAGCAACTCGTTGGCGTTGAAAGCTTCTCCCGTCTCCGTCAGCGTATTTTGGATAAGCTCAGCCTGCGGACTGTTGAGGTCTATCCCGCGGAAGGCCTGAAGGGCCAGCGGAATCTTGAGCAACTCCATGCCGGACATGGGCAGATTGGCGTTATAAGCCAATTCAGCGCCATCTGCCAGATTGAGGATAAAGAGGCTGCTGACGCCGCCGCTGCCGGCCTCGAATTCTTGGATTCGGTTGTTAAGCATGTTTTCCAGCAGGTGACGTTCCGGCTGCGGCGCGGATGTGGACTCGACTAGCAAAGTGGCAACGCGATTGCGGGGGCGGTAGAGCGCGGCTGTGACATCCGGCAGACTATCCGTCACATTGGTGACAATTCCCGCCGAGCCAACCTTGAAGCTCATCGTGCCCACTTCAGGCAAGGCCGCTTGAGGGGGGGTGTCTAACTCGTCGGCAATGGCCTGAATAATTTGCTGCAAAGCAATGGGATCGTGCCTGGCCGCCAATTCGACCGGCTCGACTTCCACCGGACGGTTCCACAAGTAGCCCCAGAAGCCCGCCCAATAATCTTGCTGATCGCGCTCATATTGGGCCTGGCTCAACATCGTCTCGAAGTCGAGGGTGAATTCTACCTGAGTGGGGTTGAGTTCGATGGCTTCTTCCCCATGATAGATGATGATAGGGGCGGCCAGATAGCGGTTGGTGAGGAGTTCTTCGGTTTCTTGTCGGTTGTAGCCGCCCACATCCAAGCCGGCGACTTCCAGGCCGGTCGGAAAGTTCTGGCGCAAGTTGCCGTATTGGTAGAGTTTGAATAAGATGAAGCCGAGGCCGGTGATCAGAAAAGTGATCAGTAGCCATTGTCCCAGGCCGGGTGATGAACGTTGGGTCATAGCAGGTCGGCTCCAATGGCAGCGCGTTGGCGGGTGAGGCCAAGTCCGCGGATGACGGCTTCATAGTGAAAGCGCAGCAGTGGGGCGGGCAAGGCGTTTGGGTGAAACCAGTCGGCTTCCAGGATTTCAGCATTCGGCCGAATCTCTCCCGCCGCCGCCGTTACCAGATAGGCGATATTGACATCTAGAAACGGCCGGACCGAATCTACGTGCAAGACGGGGCCTAATTGACCGTTTAGCCCTGTCTCCTCGCGCAATTCGCGCAAGGCGCATTCGGCCGGCGACTCATGTGCGCCCAGCCAGCCGCCGGGCAATCCCCAAGGAAAGCGGCTATGAAATACATGGCGCAACAGAAGCACCTGTTCAGCCTCGTTAAAGAGCACCAGGCCCACTCCCAAGCGACGGCGTGGCACGAGCAGCGCGATAGCCAGGCGCATGAGGGGTTGCATACCCGGCCAGGCGACAATCTGCGCGACGGTTTGCTTGGTAGTTGAAGATGAGAATAATTGACGCAAGTGAATCGGTTAATCCTATTTGGATATGGACTCCGCTACTCTCCAACTAGAGAGTATAGCACAAGGCCGGGCGGCGGCGGTCTGTTCGGCTGTGAGACTAATTGAACGTTTAGGGCATTGATGAGGCAGATGCACTCTTTTCGTCGGCTGGAAGTGAACGGCGGGCGTGTGCTGACGGGTGAGACCTGGCGGCTGGAACTGCCGCCGACGGCCGTCGGCTACACCGATGCGCAGCTAGATGATTATGGCGGGCAACCGCGACGAGCCTATCCCTGGCGGCGCGGCGCGCGTATGCGGGTGTCGGCCCGGTTTTCTGATTCGGCCGAATCTCTGCTAGGCACCGCCGGTTTTGGTTTTTGGAACGCCCCCTTCGGCGATCCCACCACGCGCCGCCCAGCCTTGCCCCAGGCCGTCTGGTTCTTCTTTGGCTCCCCGCCCACCGATCTGCCGTTAGCGCCGGTTGGGCCGGGTCAAGGCTGGTTTGCCGCCACCCTGGACGCCGGCGCGCCCGCCGCGTTGGCGCTGACGCCGTTGGCGCCGTTGGCTGTGTTGGCCCATCAATTCCGGCCGTTACGCCGGCGCCTCTGGCCCCGATTGCAGCGCCGCCTGGGCATACGCTATCGGGCGCTGGCTATGGATATGCGGGATTGGCACACCTACACGTTGGTCTGGGGCCAGACGACTTGCCGCTTTTGGGTCGATGAGGGGTTGGTGTTGGCGACGGATTGCAGCCCGCGTGGGCCGCTGGGTTGGGTGTGTTGGTTGGATAATCAAATGTTGATCGCCACGCCGCGCGGGCGTGTGCGCGGGGGTGTTCTGCCGACGCAGCGCACACAATGGCTAGAAATCGGCCGAATTGAACTAGATTCGGCCGATTAATCGTTACGCCCCCACCCGCCGAGCGATGTCCCGCAACGTCTGGGCGCTGTGTTGCGTTAACGGCCGCCCGTGGCCGAAACACACAACCTCCGCCTCCAACGCCGCCAATCGCCCCACCGAGCGCACGTTCTCCGCCATATCAACCGTCAGAAATGCGAACGGCAGCCGCAGATTGGGCGCATTAAATAGAACATCCCCACAGAAAAGCAGACGTCGCGCCGGTTGCCAAAATGCCAGATGACCGGGCGCATGGCCGGGGGTCGCCACCACCTGCATGCCCCCTAGCACTTCCGGTAGCAGTTCGCCGTCTTCCACCACGCGATCCACTGGCGTCCCGGCGTACTTCGTCGCCGGCGGCACTAACAGGCGCGCCACTCCGCGCAACTGCGCCCGTGGCGCACGCGGGACCTCCATGCGCCCCTCGATCACCGGTTTCTCGGCAGCCGAGGCCACGACCTGAGCGTTGGTCGCTCGCTTTAACGCCGGCAAACTGCCCACATGGTCGGGATGCGCATGCGTGATCAGGATGCGCTTGACATCGCCGAGCGGTCGCCCTAACTCGCCCACCTGGCGCAGAATTTTGGCGCCTGAGGGGGCAATGCTGGCGTCAATCAGGGTCAGGCCATCCGCATCTTCCAGCAAGTAGACATTGCCGACAATGAGACCGGAAAGACGGTACACACCTTGCGCAACCTTTTGCATAACGCTCCCTTGGTTAGAACGGTTTTTGCCCCAGGCGGCTCAACTCATCGGCCACTACCGACTCATCCAGCTTGCGGAAAAGGGCGGCCGGCGCGGGCAAACGCCGCCCCGCCGGTATCTCGTGGCGTTGCCAATCCCCCACCGCCGCCGCCCCGTCATAAGTGAGGGCGCGGTGGCTGCGGCTGCTTTCCTGGTATGTGCGCACGACCTGTTGCCCGAAAAGTGAGCCGCTTTCGCCCAGAAATTCGTGCAAGCGCTGAGATGTGAACGGCAGCACCGGCGACAAAAGGACTTTTAGCCCATTGATGGCCTGAATAGCGGTATACAGCGCGCGCGCCGTGGCGGCTTTATCCGTTTTAACCATCGTCCACGGACTGGTCTGCTCCAGATAGCGGTTGACCAGCGTCGAGAGGCGCAAAGCCTCGCCCACGGCAGCGCGAAACTTGCAGGCATCATAAAAGGCGCCCACGATGGCAAATCCCTCGTCCACGACAGCCAGCAAGTCGCGGTCTGCCTCAGTCAATGGGCCGGGGTCCGGTACGACGCCCTGGAAATAGCGTTGGGTCATATTCAAGACCCGGTTGACCAGATTGCCCCAATTGGCGACGAGTTCGCTGTTGTTGCGCTCAACATACCCTTCCCAAGACCAGTCACTATCGCGCGCTTCAGGCATGATAGCGGTCAGGTAATAGCGCAAAGGATCGGGGTCATGGCGCTGTAGGGCGTCAATCAACCAGACGCCCCAGTTCATGCTGCCGCTGATTTTGCGCCCTTCCATGTTCATGAACTCGTTGGCGGGCACATCGTAAGGCAGATTCAGGCGCGCTGTGGCGTCGTGGCTATACAGGCCCCGCAAGCCCAAGAGTTCGGCGGGCCAAATGATGGTGTGGAAGGGAATATTGTCTTTGCCGATGAAGTAGACGGTGCGGGCGGCAGGGTTGTACCACCATTGTCGCCAAGCGTCCGGCGTCGCCTGATTGGCGGCCCACTCCACCGCAGCGGAGAAGTAGCCGATGACCGCTTCAAACCAGACGTACATCACCTTGTGTTCAAAGCCGGGCAGGTCAACCGGCACAGGGATGCCCCAATCCATGTCGCGGGTGACGGCGCGCCCGACCAGACCTTCCTTCAGGAAGTTGCGGGCGAAGTTGATGACTTGGGGTCGCCAGTGGGCTTTATCTTCCGCGTTGAGCCAATCTTCCAACCCCTGGTCGGCCAGAGCCGGCAGGTCAATGAAGAAATGCTCCGTGTCGCGCAGCTCCAGCCGGCTGTCGTCCCGTTTGCTGCGCGGGTTGAGGAGTAGACTGGCGTTTTCAAAGAGCGTATTACAGTTGTCGCACTGATCGCCGCGCGCCCGTGGGTAGCCACACACAGGGCAGGTGCCTTCGACGTAGCGGTCGGGCAAGAACATGTCGGCCGCAGGAGAGTACATCTGCTGAGTGACCTGGCGGTAGAGATAGCCGTTGTTGAGCAGGTTCAGGAAGATGTCTTGCGCGACGCGATGGTGGTTTTCGGTGTCGGTGTGGGTGAACAGGTCGTAGCTCAGGCCGAGTCGCTGGAATGTTTCCAGGAAGCGTTCGTGATAATGGGCAACGACTTCGGCCGGGGTTCGGCCGATTTCATCTGCCTTCACCGTCACTGGAGTGCCATGAGTGTCGGAGCCGGACACCATCAGGACATGGTTGCCCTTAAGCCGGTGATAGCGCGCATAAATATCCGCCGGCAGATAAGCGCCGGTGGCATTGCCCTGATGAATGTCTGCGTTGGCATAGGGCCAAGCCACGCACACGAGGATGAACTCTTTGGCGGTCATGGTTGGAATAGCGTGCTGAAAGCCAGGCAACACCGCCTGACGCCAGATAAGGCCGAGTCCAATCCGGCGGCCATTGAAGGGCCGGCCTAATCTTCCTCTTCGTCGTCTATCAACTCCTCTTCAAGCTCATCCTCGACATCCACTTCTTCGTGAATCTCGGTAATTAGCTCGGCGAGCAGCTCAAAATCGTCCTCGGTGATCGGTAGAAATGCGTTCGGCTGGCGCAGTCGCGCCCGGTAGTTGGGCAAACTCTCCAACTCCACCGAATCAATCGAGATGGCAAGCTTGACATCCGTGATATGGGCATCCACATCAATGGGGAAGATATGGATGTTGGTATGGCCGTTCCCGAACAAGAATTCTTTGGCGCTGGCCTCTCGCGGTCGACCGGTGACGGTGGCGACGGCAAAGAAGACATTTGGCTCAACAGCGTAATAGACCAGTCGGTCATCAGGTTGCAGGTTAACGTCCAAGGGGACGGCTGCAATGCGTTGGAGCAAACCTGGGATAGAGAGATTGTCTTCGCCGGAAATGCTGACCGTCTTGATGACAAAATTGATCTGCCGGCCGGCAGTGTTGACTGAGCGTCGTGAAGGGCGTTGCGCCTCATGTTCAGCGACGATGTTTTCCCAGATGCGTTCCTGAATGCTAACGTTCAACGTAGCCTCGACGCCGTCTGCGTAGCGGACGGTCATGTGAGGCAAGTCAATGCTGAGCACAGTATATTTACCGATGCGGTTGGCGTAATTCCCGTTTACCTCAAACACGATGTTTACTCTTGGTCTCAGGGTTAGTAACTGAAACGGCCGCTCAGTGACCCGGCCGCGAAGCCTATAGTTTAGCTTGAAGCGGGGAAGGCGACAAGATCAAGCTGCGTCCGCGTCAATGTCTAAAGAAGGTTGGCGTTCGGAGGGTGACGGCCAGCGCGCTAATAGGAGCAGGCAAGCGAGGAGAATGAACAGGGAAAGGATTTGAAGAAGATGGTACCCGGCTATGAGAGGGGTGTTGGCGCGGAAGGCGTCGGTGAGTAATCGGCCGAAACTTAGCATCCCCACCGTTGCCAACCCCGCTTGCCCGGCCGGGCCGCCTTGTGACACCGCCGTCTGCCAGGCTGCCAGCGCGAATAAAGTCATCACGATTTCATATAGCTGCACCGGATGGCGCAGGCTGCCATGCACCGGGATCGCCCAGGGCAGCGTCGAGAACTCACCCAGGCCCGGCCCGCCCAGCAGGTCCGCCAGGCTGATCACCAATAAAGCGACCACCAAACCCGGCGCCAGCGCATCCAGAGCGGGTCGCCAGGCGAGGCGGCGGGCGCGCCCATAAAAGAAGGCGGTCATCAAACCGAGTAACAAGCCGCCCCACAGGTTGTAGCCGGAATTGAGCGGCCAGATAATCCCTAGCAAATTTTCCTCGAAGGCGTTCCAGTGCAAAAAGACAAAGGTAAGCCGTGCGCCCACAAAGCCGGCCAAGAGCAGGGCGACTCCCAGGTTGTAAATAGTCACATGCGGCAAGCGCAAACGCCGACCGGCCCGCTCAACGGCAACCAGGGCCAGGTAAATTCCCAGGATGGTGACGAGGCCGGCGGTGGGGAAGGCGATCCGGCCCAGGCTAAGCGTCGGCCACATGCTGGTTAGGGCAGAAGGGCGCTGAGCTTGTCTTGTAGCACCGCGCCGCTGACAATGCCGATGATGCGCGCTTGCACCACACCGGCGGCGTCAATGAAGAAGGTGGAGGGCAAGGCGTCCACTTGATAAAGGTCGGACACATGGGAGCTTTCATCCACTAATAAGCGATAGCTGAGGTTCATTTCGGCCGAAAATTTCGTGATCGTTTCGGCCGATTCCCCCTGATTTACGCCGAGAAAGATAACCGCATCCCCATAGCGCCGCGCCGCGGCCTGGATGTCCGGCGTCTCGACCCGGCACGGCCCGCACCAACTGGCCCAGAAGTTGACAACCACCGGCCTGCCGCGCAGCGCGCTCAGGCGAATGGTTTCACCCTGAGGCGTTGACAAGGTGAAATCAGGGGCGACATAGCCGACCAGCGGCCCGGAGGGCAGATTGGTGGTGTCCAGGGCGAGTGCGGCCGATTCGCGGGAATAGATGATCCAGGCGCTGCCTAAGGCCAGCGTAACCAGAATCAATAAGCCCCATTCAAAGCGCGATCGTGGAAACATGACGATAAGGGGATGAGGAGAAAAGCCGGTTCAACCTGCATTTGGCTGGGTTGATGCCGCTGGGTCAGGCGACTGTTCGGGCGCACTTCCCAGATGGGCATTAAACCAGCATAGGCAAGGCTAACTCCGGCGCGATGCCATGCGCGGGTAGCGTGACCGGCGCGCCGGTCAGGTCATAAGTCATTGCGCCGTCCAGACGGATGGGTACGATCTCGCCGATAGGCAATTCGCCCGGCACAAACACCAGGCCGTCAATCTCCGGCGCGTCACGATAGGTTCGGCCGATTGATACCCCATCGCCATACCCCTCAATCAGCACCGGCAATATCTGCCCCACCAACGCCTGATTGCGCTGCAACGAGATGGGCTGTTGCAAAGCCATTAACTCGTCTCGCCGCGCTTGCTTGACCGCTTCCGGCACATGCCCAGCCAGGGCCCCCGACGGGGTTGACGCCTCGAACGAGTAAGTGAAGACGCCAAACCGATCGAAGCGCAGATCGCGCACAAATTGCTTCAGCCCCTCAAACTCCGCATCCGTTTCGCCTGGATAACCGACAATGAACGTGGTGCGGATGGCGATGGTCGGCATCGCTTGTCGGAGTTTCTCCACGGTTTGATAAACCCATTCAATGTTGGCCGGTCGGCGCATTCGTTTCAAGGTCTCACGATGCCCATGTTGCAACGGGATGTCCAGATAGGGCAAAATTTGTGGATGGCGGGCCATCGTTTCGATCAGTTCGTCCGTCACGTAGCCGGGATAGGCATACATGAGTCGAATCCAGGGGATATCCGGCGCGGCCTGGACCAGGCCATCTAACAATTGCGCCAGCCCGTTTTTCATGCCCAGGTCGTGGCCGTAGTCGGTGGTGTCCTGGGCGATGAGGACCAGTTCTTTGACGCCGGCCGCCTGCAGTTCCACCGCGTCGCGCAAAATGCTTTGATACGGCCGGCTGACGTGGGTGCCCTTGATTTGCGGGATGGCGCAAAAGGCGCATGGGCGGCGACAACCATCCGACAGCTTGAGATAGGCGCTGGCGCCTTGGATGGCGGCGCGCACCACGCCGCGCTCGTCACGACCGACGGTGAGGGCGTTTTCGGGCAGATGGTAGAGGGGTTCGGGTTGTTTGCGGCGGCGCAGATCGTGGATGAAGGGCACAATGTCCATCCAGCGGCGCGTGCCGATGACGCCATCCAGACCCGGCGCCCAGCCGACCACTTCGTTGCCGTAGCGTTGGGCTAGACAGCCGGCGGCGATGATCAACTGGTCTTTGGTTTTGGTCGCGATGAGTTGGCGCAGCGCGCCGATGGATTCCTGGCGGGCCTCTTCGATGAAGCCGCAGGTGTTGACGATGACGATGCCGGCAGCCTGAGCCTCCGGCACGGCCAGGAAGCCGGATTTAGCCAGGAGCGCGGCCATGCTCTCGGAATCAACGTTGTTTTTGCTGCAACCGAGGCTGAGGAGATAGAACTGTTTTTTGCGTTTGGCTTTGCTCATGGGCAGGGAGGGTGGGATTCGGCCGAAAATAACTCCAACGTCAACCCTATCGGCCGCAGGCTTCAAACACAGGTGCGCCGGCCTACTGATTGGTGCGCCAGGTCTCTTCGACCACCTCGGCGCGGCCGCCTAAACGGCCGAGCCGGATACCGTTAATCGTCACATCCACCCCGATGGCGTTGGCGGTCTTGAGATAGGCTTCCTTCTGGGCGGTGTAAATGAATTGGTCGCCGCTGCGCGCCAAGCCTTCGTAAGCCACCGTCCCGTCAATCCGCACCTGAATCCAGTTGCGTTCGGTGATGGAAAGTTCTAACTCAATCACATCCAACACGGCCGGTAGGGCGGGGCGAGTCGGCGTCACTGTCGGCAACATGGCGGCAATGTTGCGGCCGGTGGAAGTGATCACTTCGGCGCCGGCAAGCGTGGGCGCGGCTCCTTCGGGCAAAGTTTCCAGGGTGGGCGTGGCGGCCGCCCCGGCAAAAATCTCCTTGACAGCCGCCACTACGTTGAAATCCCGGCTGTCGCGGACGAAGAAGCGACTGGCGACAAGACCGATGGCGACTAACAAGGCAAGAATGATCACGATGCGCAGAACAGACTCGGCGCGGCCGGAATCACCGTTAGGATTAATTTCCAGATTGACTGGGTTGAAAAAAGGGGTGTTATCCAATCGCGGGGACAACGGGTTTTCCGGCGCCGGCATTGGGGAATTCCCCGGCGCCGGGACATCTTGCCCTTTCAACGCCGCATACCGGTCCAGTAATGGTTGCGGGTCAAGTTTCAACAGCCGGGCATAGTTGCGCAGATAGCCGCGCACATGCACCGGGGTGGGCAAAAGTTGATATTGGCCGTTTTCCAGAGCCTCCAAGAAACGCAAACTGATGCGCAATTCTTGCTGGACTTGGGCCAGAGATAAACCACGCGCCTCACGCGCCTCGCGCAGGATTTTGCTTAGCTCGTCCACAAAACGGTTGGGTGCGCCGGGAGTTGACCGCCAGGCAAGGCTTGCCTGCGGCCAACTAGGCGCCCATCATCCACATGCGTTTGTAACGCCGGCTGTTGCCCAGGCATAGGGGGCCTAAAACCGACTCCTCCCCGGTCGCCGAGTGGCTCAGGCTGCCGGTTCAAGGGGGCTGATGACCACAGTCAGTTCAGGATGGAACTGCTTGTCCAGCCGCACGGCGACTTTGTGTTCACCGAGTTGGCGCAGTGGGTCGGATTCGATGGTGTGCCGGTCAATCTCAATGCCTAGCGTCGCGTTGAGTTTTTCGGCGATTTCGGCCGGAGTCACGGAGCCATAGAGCTTGCCGTTTTCACCAGCGCGAGCCGTGAATTGCAGGGTGACAGCGCTAATCTGGCGGGCCAGAACTTCATATTGCTGGTGGACTTGCGCCCGACGGGCTTCTGCCTTGGTGCGCCAGGCGTCAGCTTGCTTAAGGGCTTGCGGGGTGGCGACTTCGGCCAGGCCGCGGGGCAGCAGATAATTTCGGCCGAAACCTGCCGCGACCTTACGTACCTCTCCCGCCATCCCCAAGTTTTCAACGTCTTCTTTCAGTAAAACCTTCATGCGGGTTCTCACTCCGAACCGAGATTTTGACGAAAGCCAATCTTACCAAACCCCCCTAATAATGGCAACAAGGCGCCACGAAACGCAAACAGCATTCAGCCGCCGCTCACTCACCGGCGAGTAGCGGCAAGTAGACCTCGAAGCGATAGCCGTCTGGCGTTGGCGCGAAGAGTAATCGCCCCGCATGCAACTCAATCAGGTGACGGGCTATGCTCAACATTGTGGCGGCGGTCGAATGGGCGTTGCTGGGTAGGGTCGGGGAGGTTGTTAACAGGTGTTGGATTTCAGCGCGCTGCGCCGCCGGCAGCGTTGCCTGGGTGACCTGGATAAACAGACAGAGTTCACTCTCGGCCTTGACGCCGGACAGAACAAACGGCGTCGTTGGGGGCAGGGTCTCCAGGCTGAAGCGGAGAAGGGCGCGCAAGGCTTTGACCAAGATCGCGCCGTCGCCGTGAAGGGGCGGCAGGTCGGGGAGGTTAAGGTCCGGGGCAGGGAGGTGAAGAAATTCGGCCGAATCCTTTATCTGCTCCCACGCTTCCTGCCACAGCCAGCCCGGCTGCTCTATCGGCCCCATATGCGGCTGGTAACCCGTCGCCGTCGGCCCTGTCTGGATTTCCACCAGGCTGGTGAAATCCTCCACCAGATAGGTTAACCGGCGGCTACCTTGCCGCAAACCGGCCAGGGCCTCGGATAGTTCGTCAACTGACGTAACATCCTCCAGGCGGCGCGTTATCTCCTGGGTATAACCGGAGACCCCTTGCGCGGATTCCCAGACACCCCGGTTCAAAGAAGCCAGAACCCCTTGTTTCAACTGCTCAAAATCGTCAACACTATGCTCTTGACGGGCAAAAGTGCGCGCCAAGACTGTCTCCACAATGCCGAAAAACTCATCGGGTTTGTACGGTTTGGTGATATATTCATCCACTCCAAACTGCCGCCCACGATGAATGTCGCGCGCGTCCGTATGTCCGGTCAAAAAAATGAACGGCAGCTCAACCCATTCTTCACGCGCGCGCACGCGCTGCAGCAATTCATACCCGTCAAGCCCAGGCATACCGATATCAGCCAAGATGAGATCGGGTTTGGCTCTTGCCAGGCATTGGAGCGCTTCCTCGCCGTTTGCTGCGGTCTTCACCCGATATTGATAGCGGCGCCCGTCCAATAGCATCAATTCCGCCAGGCCTTCCAACTGGTCGGCGTCATCCTCTACCAGGAGCACACTCACCGCTCGCCGTGCAGCCTGGCCCGGCGGCGGCACGCCCAGTTCCGGCCGATAAATGGGCAAAACAACGGTGAAGTGACAGCCCTGGCCGTCATCCCCGGCCGCCTCGATCGTCCCGCCATGCCACATCACCAACGCCTTGACAATGGCCAGGCCTATACCCACCCCTTGCTGCTCCAAACGATCTCGGTTATGTTGATAGAACGCCTCGAACAGTTTGTCCGCAACGTCAGAGGGAAAGCCGATCCCCGAATCACGCACATGCAGGCAGATCGCCTGCGTATTGCTTTCTCCCCACACCTCAATATGCCGCTGCGCCTCAGCCTTGCGCTCGGTGAACTTAACGGCATTATCCAGCAGGCGCTCACACACATCAGCCAGGCTGTCGGGATGCCCCCAAATAGGCGGCCACGCCGTTGGCAAGTTCAAGGTCAGGCGGATGTGTTTCCGGGCCAGCTCAGGCGCCTGCCGTAACACGACCGCTTGAAACAACCCACTCGGCTGCTCAATCACGCCAGCCTGGTCCGCCAGACGCGCCTGCGCTGCGCCGGTGCGCAACTCCAAGATCAGGCTCAGGTCTTCCACCAGCTTGCGCAGACGTCGGCTGCCGACCTCGATGCCGTTGAGCAACTCAACCAGTTCCAGCGGATTCTGCGTAGACTGGATACTATCGGCCAAAATCTCGTAAAACGCGGTGACTAGATTCAGAGGGGTGCGAAATTCGTGTTGGAGTTTGCGCAGAAGTTCCCGCTTGAGGGCGCCCATCCGCTGCTCGCGCGCCACGCGCCGATGCCGGCTGAGCTCAATCTGCCCTCTGACCTCTTCCACAAAGGCCTGGTTATCGGCTATGGGCTTGGTGATATACAGTTCAGCCCCGCTCAACCGACCGCGATAAATAGCTTCCTCACTGCCAGCCGCAGTCAGAAAGATGAAAGGCGTATGGATGAGGCCGGGCTGCAGGCGCACTTTTTCCAGGAATTCAAAGCCATCCATGACCGGCATACGGATATCGGAGATGATCAGGTCCGGTTGAGCATTGGCGAGGCGGGCTAATCCTTCGGCGCCATTGGTGGCTTCCAGAATAGTCATATGATAGTCAGTCAGGTACAATTCCAGGATACTGGCTAATCCCTCACGGATGGCGTTATCATCCTCCACTAGCAGGATGACGATGGTTGAATCAGCCTCAGGCGTAGAGGATTGAAGAGTTGACATACCGATATCTCACGCGGTCCGCAGACGTTCCGGCGCGTGTTGGCTTGGGCGAAAGTGTGTTGAAGTGACCAATGTCACAGCATTATAGCATAATGGTTTGAGCGCAGTTGAAAAGATAGTGTGAAGAAAGTGAAGGAGGCAGACGGGATGCGCGTCAAAGTTATATTGAATCCTTCGGCCGATAAAGGGCGGGCGATCCAGCTTAAGTCTCAGCTCGAAGCGTGGGGGCAGGAATATGGAGGCTTTGACCTCGTTCTGACGCAACAGCCGGGCCACGCCACCGAATTGGCCCGTCAGGCAGCCAACGATGGCTATGATTTAGTCGTGGCGGCCGGCGGTGACGGCACAATTCACGAGGTTGTCAACGGGCTGGTGCGCGGCAGCGCCGGGGCGGCGACGTTAGGCGTTATCCCCATCGGTTCCGGCAACGACTTTGCCGCTTCGCTGAAGCTGGTTAGCGATCCGCGGCAGGCGGTGGGGCGTCTCTTCAACGGCGAGCGCCGCCGGATAGACCTGGCGCGTCTGGAAGACGATCAGGGGCGCTATGCCATTGTCAGCAATGCCGTCGGCCTCGGTTTCGACGCCATGATCTCGATTGAATCGCGCACGATCACGCGGATACACGGTTTTGCGATGTATTTGTTGGCGACATTGCGCACGATAGCCTTCTATTACCAGACGCCGCACTTCACTTTGCGGCTGGACGATAGGCCGCTCAGCCAGAAGGGGATGTTGCTGGCTATCGGTTTGGGAGCGCGGGTCGGGGGCGGTTTTTTGCTGACGCCGGAAGCCACGCATTTTGACGGGTTGTTGGATAGTTGCCTGGTTGGCACGGTCAGCCGCCTGACCATGTTGCTGTTGTTGCCGCGGGTGATGAAGGGAACCCACACGACCCATTCGGCCGTGCAGATGTTTCGCAATCGGCAGATCAGCCTGACGTCTGACCTGCCTTTGCCCATTCATATTGACGGGGAGATTTTCGCTTACCCACGCAATAATGTGCGGCAGGTGACGGTGACGGTGTTGCCGCAGGCATTGGAGATGGTTTTTTAGACATCTAGAACGATTGGCCTCGATTCGGCCGAAACCGTTAACCCCCTGAAGGCTTATGCTTAACCTGGAACGCGCCCTCTCTGGACACCCGCTACTGGTTTTGCGCGTCATTGGCGAGTGGTGGGAACTCGATCTGACCGGTCACGACGCTGCGGCTTGCGCCAAAGCCTTGGCGCAGCACTTGCCCCAGTTGAACCTGGCGGAAGAACTGTTTTATATGTCGGATGAGGAAGCGGCGGCGATGCAGGCGTTGGTCGCGGCCGGCGGGCAGTTGCCGGTGGGCCTGTTCAGCCGGACGTATGGCGAAGTGCGCCAAATGGGTCCGGCTCGCCTGGAGCGCGAGGAACCGTGGTTGGCGCCGGAATCGGCGGCGGAGGGTTTGTGGTATCGCGGTTTGCTCTTTCGGGGTTTTGATGAGACGCCGGACGGAATGGTGGAATTTTATTATGTGCCGGAAGAGCTGCTGGCAAAACTACCGCGACCGAAAGTGATCCGAGATTCGGCCGAATCCTTCTCCGCCGCCGTTCTTCAGCCCATTTCCACGCCCGACCGCTTCCAAGCTGCCCCGGATATAGCGGTAGATGACCTGACGACTATCCTGGCAGTCGCGCAACGTTATCCGCTCAACGAAGAAAACATTGACAAGCTCCAACCCTACCTGCTGGATCACACCCCGGCGCGCCGTTCTTTGCTCATCAGTTTGGCCTGGGAGATGGGCTTGCTACGTCGCAGCGAGCAAGGGATACGGCCGACGCGGGCCACGGTCGAATGGTTGCAAAAGAGCCGTGAACAACAACTGCAAGCGCTAGCCGAAGCGTGGAGCGGCTGCGCCTGGAATGAATTGCGCTATACCCCGGGCCTCATCTGCGAAGAGGGCAGTTGGGAAAACGACGCTCTCCTGGCCCGCGCCACCCTGCTGGAGCATTTACCGCGCCAGGACGCCTGGTATTCCGTCGGGGCGCTTGTCGCCCACATCAAAGCGATTGACCCCGACTTTCAGCGGCCAAACGGGGATTACAACACCTGGTACATACGCGACCTGGCAACCAACGTCTATTTGCAGGGGTTCGCCCAATGGGATCAGGTAGAGGGGCGCTTGCTGCGCTTTTTGGTGGAAGGGCCGCTTTACTGGTTAGGTCTAACCGATTGGGCAGGCGACGCGTTCCGGGGGACCGAGCGGTTGCGTCGTTGGCTGTCCCACCAACCGGCCCCGGCGGGCGAAACGACGTTGCCGTTGATTGTGCAGCCCGATGCCACGGTACTCGCGCCGCGTCAGGCCAGCCGCCATGATCGCTTCCAGCTTTCACGGGTGGCGGAGGCGCAATCGGCCGAATCCAACAAACCCTATGTCTACCGCTTAACTCCGGCGGCGTTGCAGCGCGCACAAGAGCAAGGCATCGAGCCGACCCGCGTCCTGGAATTCTTGCAACGCGCCGCCCAACGTCCCTTGCCCGCCGGCATTCGGCGCGCCATTGAGCGTTGGGCGGCCAACGGGGCTGAAGGACGCCTGCAACGCCTGGTTATCTTACGCGTGAGCGACGCCAAAATCCTGGAAACGCTGCGCCAAAATGCCAAGACGGCCGCCTTTCTGGGTGAGACATTGGGTGAGTTAGCGGTGGCGGTGCGCCTGGACGATTGGCAAAAGTTGCAACAAGCCACCGCGCAACTGGGTTTATTGTTGGATGTTGAGCTCTAAACCGGGCGGGCGATTGCCGGCCATTCACCGTCGCCGGGGGTAGCCATGATGGAAGAACAGTTAGACCAGATAGTTGGCGCTTTTCAGGCGCTTTACGGCCACTCTCCGGCCGTGGTCGTGCGCGCGCCCGGGCGAGTTAACTTGCTCGGCGAACATGTGGATTATAACGAGGGCTGGGTCATGCCGGCGGCGATTGATCGGGCGGCCTGGCTGGCCGTGGAGGCCGTGGCTGAACCGAGCGTCACTCTCCACGCCTTGGACTTCGGTGAATATGCCCGTTTTGAGCTGAATCAGTTGCAGCCTAAAGGTGAGCCGTCGGCGGCGCACTGGATTGATTATCCGGCGGGGGTCGCCTGGGCGATGCAAACGGCCGGCTATACGCTGCCGGGTTTGCGCGGGGTTTTGCACAGCGATGTGCCGATTGGGGCGGGAGTGAGTTCGTCGGCGGCGGTGGAAACGGCGTTTGTGCTGGCCTGGGAGGCGCTGGCGGGGTTGACCTTGACGGGACTTCAGCGCGCCGCGCTCGGCCGGCAGGCGGAGAACGGTTACTTGGGGTTGCAATCCGGCATTATGGATCAATTTGCCAGCTTGCACGCCGCAGCCGACCAGCTGATCCTGTTGGATTGCCGGAGTCTGACGCATGAACTGGTGCCGTTATCGGCCGAAACGACGTTGCTTATTGCCGATTCCGGCGTGCGACGGCAATTGGTCGGTTCCGAATATAACACGCGCCGGGCCGAGTGCGCCGCCGCGGTGGCGTTGCTGCAACCGTATCTGCCGGCAGTCCGGGCCTTGCGGGATGTCTCGCCGGCGCAGTTCGAGCCGGTGGCGCATCGGTTGCCGCTGCCCGTGCGTCGCCGCGCCCAGCATGTGGTGGAAGAATGCGCCCGCGTTCTGGATGGGGCGGCGCGTTTGCGGCAAGGGGATTTGGCCGGTTTCGGCCGAAATCTCATCCGCTCTCACATCAGTTTGCGCGATCTGTATGAAGTGAGTGTGCCCGAACTGGACATTTTGGCGGCGGCCGCCTGGGAGACGCCGGGGTGTTATGGGGCGCGGCTGACCGGGGCTGGTTTTGGCGGGTGTGTCGTGGCGCTGGCCGGTCTGGACGCCGCTGGGGTCACGACGGCTATGAGCCGGGCGTTTGAAAAGGAATTCGGCCGAATCCCCGCCATTTTCACCACCCGCGCCGCCGCCGGCGCCGCCCGCATTCTCTAGCCGACGACCCGCCCGCCTCACGCCTTTTCGCTACAAAAAAGAGGATTGGCAGCCACGCCGCCAATCCTCTTAGATGTTAACGAAACAAGCGCGGGAAACTACTTGCCCGCTAAACCTAACCCTGGCCGATACGTCGCCACCATCATGTCCATGCGCGCATCCTGCCCGGGCGTGAATTCGTCCATGCAGGAGTCATCGGTATAGTCCATGAAGTTGTAGATGGGATCAAGGCCGGTCTTGAAGCGGCAGCTATCGCGGCCGACCGGGCAACCAAACGCGGAGCTGCGCTCGGCGGGGGTATCGCTCACACTGTCGCCCTGATTACGGCAGCCGCCCTGGAAGGTGTGGTACAGCCCCAACCAGTGGCCGAGCTCGTGTGTGCCGGTGTCCCCTTCGTTGTAAGGATAGGCGTCGCCGCCGGGCAGCGAGGAGTAGAGGATCACGACACCGTCCATCACCGGATCGGCCGATAACGACCAGGGGAAAGTTGCCCAGCCCAACAAACCGCCGCTAGGATTGGCGGTATACAGGTTAAAGTGCGTGTTGGGGTCTACTTGCAGGGCTTGTTTGGCCTGACGTTCCGCCTGGGTGCCGGGCTGCATGGTAAACCAGACAGCATTTTCGGTGCGATCCAGACTGTCCAGGTAGAAACTATAGCCCCACGCATTGTAGGAGGCATTTAGCACAGCAATCTGGTCATCAATCTGGCTTTGCGGCACATTGCCTTGCGTGCCGCTGTAAATCACGTGAAAAGCCACCGGTATGGCGGTCATCGGCGCGTCTACCAGAGACTCCGGCGTGATGCCGCGCGCAAAGGCTAGAATGGCCGTTTGCTGGTCAATCGCCGCCGCTTCCGCATCCGTTAACTCTTCCACACCGCAGCGTAGCGACGCGATCGCTTCCGTGCGCGCCTGTGGGCTGAGGCTTTGATCCAGCCCGCGTTCGATGATGTTCGGCGAGGCAGCCGTCAGGCGCGCAGCGCCCACGACAGCCAGAGCCAGAACCAGGGTTACAGCAACAATTGAAAACAACTTCTTCATGACGTCATGCCTCCATGAGAGTGATTGAAAACCATTATAGCCAACGGTTATTGTGAAACTATCGTGTCCAAGACGACACGCGGTTGCGCCCGGCAAGAAAACGGCCAGCTTTCTGTAAGCGGCGCGCAGCCTGAGGGGATTATACTGAAGGGCAGTCAGTTGACAAGCATTTTCGGCCGAGGCTAGGATTGCCGGGCCCGATTTTTTCCAGAACGAGCAGGTGGGAGAGGCCGAAGAGGTTGAAGGGGGTGCGTTCGAGGGTGTAGAGGAGACGGCGCAAGATTCGGCCGAATCGCGGCCGGCGTTGCATAATGTTGTCATATCCGCCAAAAATCCGGGTATGCTGCACCACCCGCACCGGCAAATCGCGCGTCAACCGCCGTAAGCCCCGCGCTGTGTAGGCCCGCACGTGCGGGGCCAGCCGATTGCGCCAGGGAGCGGGCAGGTAGTTCACTAACGGAATGTTGCCGAAATGGTACTGCCCGCGCCAGAAAATGCCGTGCTGCTCCACCGGATACCAACGATTCGGGCAAAAGATCACGACGCGCCCACCCGGCCGTGTCACCCGCGCCATCTCGCATAGCGCCTGACGGTCGTCAAGCACATGCTCGATCACCTCGTTGCTCAACACACAGTCAAAGCTATCGTCGGCAAAAGGCAGCGCCTCGCCAACCGCTTGCACAATGCCGGTCGCCGTCGGCAACGCCTGGCGCGCCCGGTCGCTTTCCACTTCCAGGCCAAAGCGCTGGGCGCTGAACGGCGCTAGGGCTTGCAAGTAGGTTCCCAAGCCGCAGCCGTTGTCGAGAATGCGACCGTTGATGGCCGCCCAACGCCGGATCATCTCCAGGCGGCGATCCTGGCCGGAGCGCCAGACATAGCCGGGTTCGCCGCGCAGGGCGGCCTGGGGGGAAGGGGTATGGCTCATGGAAAACGATCTCGCCTCACTGGTGCCTGGATGTCAACTCATCATACTTACGCCGAATCGTTTGAATGTCTTGCCACATCAACCATTTGGGCGAGCCGGGTTCTTTAGACGGATTGCGCAGCAGGTAGGCGGGGTGGAAAACGGGCATGATCCAACGCCCTTCACGCGCGTACCATTGGCCGCGCACCTGGGTGATGGGTTGTTTTTCGTCCAAGACGATGCGCATGGAGTGCCGCCCGGTCAGGATGATGATTTTTGGGTTGACCAGCCGGATAATCTCCAGCAGATACGGCCGGTAATACTCCAGCTCTTCGGGAAAAGGATCGCGGTTTTCCGGCGGGCGGCGGAAAACGGCGTTAGTGACGTAGACATCTCGCTCTCGATCGAAGCCGACAGAGTCTAGAATCTTGTCGAGCAATTGCCCGGCGCGCCCCACGTAAGGCAGGCCTTGTTGGTCCTCATTGGCCCCCGGCCCTTCGCCGATGATCATGAGATCGGCCTGGGGATTGCCCCGATAAATCACCATACGCCCGCCATATTGAGCCAACGGATCGTTGGTGAGGGCGAGCATGGCCGCTATCAGTTCGTCATGAG
Organism: Chloroflexota bacterium; assembly: GCA_041918535.1. Lineage (GTDB taxonomy): Bacteria > Chloroflexota > Anaerolineae > Promineifilales > Promineifilaceae > DAOTXO01. The sequence goes on along the minus strand of JAYRVN010000497.1, from coordinate 6,998 downwards.
TGGCGAAGTGGATGGGTTTGTCAAAAAGGGTGAATTGCATGGAGCGTCTCTCCAGATGAAGCAGGGTCGGTGTGGATGGTACGCGACCTGGATTATAGCAAGGGTTGACGACTCCGGGCAGGGAATTGGGAAGAAAAAGGGGGGATTCGGCCGAATCCCCCCTTTCTTTGTAGGCATCTCGCCGGCGAGGCTAAGGGGTGGTGTCTACGGTAGGCGTGACGCCTGGGCCGGGCAGGATGATGCTAGGTGTTACCCCTTCCGGCGTGAAGATAATCTTGTCGGTGGCTTTCAAAGCCGAAGCGTTGGTTTGCGCAATCAACAATTGCACATAAGCCGGGCTGGCCTGATAAAGTTGCGCTAGAAGTGTATCCCGCGCCAGGTCGGATTGCGCTCTGGCGACGGCGGCCTCAGCCAGCGCCTGGTTGATGTCCAGGTCGAGTTGCGCGCCCAACAATTCGTTGGCTTTTTGCGCCTCCAGCACCTGGCGCTCCGTCTCCTTGGCGGCCAGCGAGTTGGCCCGTTCCGCTTCGATGATGGCGAGTTGCGCGGTCAGGCGTTGTTGTTCCAAGTTCGCCAGGATCGTCTGTTGGCGGGTTTGTTCCTGAATCCGGCTTTGCTCCACCCGGATTTCGCCTTCCTGGCGGGCTTGTTCGGCCCCGGCTTCAGCCTGCGCTGTCAATTGATCTTGCGCCGCCTTTTCGGTCGCCAGGCGGCTGGCGACGATGGCGTCCAGGGCTTGCTGTACTTCGGGCGAGAGAATGATCTCCGGGACGACCAGGTTGGCGATTTTCAAGCCGATGGCGCTGATCAAGTCGTTCAATTCATTGTCAATGCAGTTGCGCAAATCATCGCGTGAAGTCCCGACCACATTTTGGTCGAAGCTGCGATCGCCGACGCAGACCTTCATGGCCTGGCGCGCCAGGCTTTGAACGCGCGAGGCGGCGGCGGTATTATCCAGGTACAGGCCACGATATTCGGCCCAATTAGCCAGAATCAAATCTTTTTCCGCCAAGCCGGGCCGGAAGATATCGCCGGTGACCACGACGCCGATGCGTTGTTTATCTTTGGTGATAATTTCGGCGTCGCTGACTTCAAAGGGAATGGCCTGGCTGGAGACCTTTTCCAGGCGCACAAAGAGGCCCGCATCGCTGTAGACGCCCGGCCCGACGATCTCCTGGATGCGGCCGCCCTGGAATTGGATGCCGACTTCCTGTTGTTCGACGGTGACGAAGAAGTAGAAAAAGCGTCCGGCCAGGCTGGCTAACAGGATGATGCCGATCAAGACGATGAAGAGGGTCAGAATGCCGCCGAAGCGACGGCGCATGGTATTGAGGTTGTTGCTCATGGGAAGCTCCTGTGAAGTGGGTTGGTGAACAGAAGGCTGATTGCAGCGCGGCGTGAATTGGCCGGCGGCGAGAATTGGGTGGATGAAGTCATAACGTCAGGCATCAGTCGGGAGGCGCAAAGGGAAGACCTCGACATTGACGCCTGGCGAGTAGAGCGCATGGTCGGGTGGGCGTTGGAGGTCGGTGAAGTGGTTGAGCGTCAGCAGATGGGCATCCCAGGCCTCGACTTGCGCCGATTGGATGGGATAAGGGGTGTGGTAAACCTGACCGGCGGCCAGGCCACGCCCGGTGGCGGCATAGAGCAGGTAGCGCTCGACGAGGAAGAATGCCAGGGTGTCGGGTTCGGCCGAAAATATATCCCCCCTGGCCGCATAACAAAACCGTGATCCGGTCTGGGTTCCACGCCGTTGCACGTGGTAATCCAGCAGCCCGGCTGGGCTGAGGCGCGCGCGCATGTCCGCCCGCCAATAGGGCAATTTGTAAAAGGTGCGCGCCACCCAAATCGCCAGCCCTTGATTGGCCTCCAGGGAGTAGAACCAGACTCCCGGCGCGCCGTGAGCGTCATAAACATAGGTGCGCACATTGGTTTCCAAGAAGTTGGAGATGCCGGGGATAGGGGGGAGGAAATTCGGCCGAATCCCGCGCATGAAAAACGGCACAATCCCCAGGTAAGCCCTGCCTTCAAAAGTGTCTACCGTCAGGCCGGGTGGCAGGGTGCGTTGAATCAGCTCCGGCTCAACCGCCCAGTGCAGAAACAGTAAATCCTGCCAACGTTGTCTCAGGGCCGGGCGACCTGTCGGGCGCTGCCGCAGCCTGAGCCGATCAGTCAGGGTTGGTTGGGTCATGTCAAAACCGCCTAATCCCAGCGTTGCTCACGGCGCAACCATCCATCTTGCCGGGCAAAAGCCACGTCCGCCTGGGCTAACGCCCCATCGTAGGGACGGCGCTTGAAGTCGAGAAAATCATATAGCGCATAGCCGTGCGCTTCCATGAAGTTGAGAAGGGTCGTAAAGGTTGTCTCGCCAGGGGCAGTCAACCACGACGCTTCCAACACGAAGAGTTCGCTCTGTCCGAGGCAGCGCGTCGCGCCTTGCAACACGTCCAACTCCAGGCCCTGCACGTCAATTTTGACCAGATCGGGGATGGGCATCTGGCCTTGAGCGATGAGATCATCCACAGCGATGACGGGCAGTAGGCGTTGGCGGTCTTGTTGCAGAAATTCGGCCGATTCCGCCGGCCCAAACGACGACCCCTGATAATCTTCCCACAAGGTTAGCGCGCGTGTGCCGCTCTGCGCCGCCGCCCCCGCCAGAAAACGACGCGAGCCCGGCGCCGTGGCGCAAAAATTGTCCAGGAAAGGCATCATCTCCACCTGCGGCTCAATCAGATAAAATCGGGCTTGGGGAAACACACCCTGGGCCAGACGGCTCCATTCCCCGTAGTTGGCGCCCACATCCAAAATCGCCTGCGGCCGGAACCCCCGCGCTCTTAGCGCCTTCAAAAAAGGCGTCACACCGCGCGCCGACCGGCTGAGACGCGTCACCCGTAACGCATCGTAACCCCATTGACCCAGGCGCGGATGGCTGACAAACAGCCGATTCGCCCAGACTCGCCACCCTCGGCGCGACCACATCCCCTTAACCCAAGAGATTATATCCAGTTCGGTTCCTGATAAACGCCAAACACTTTGCGGAAGACATCGGTAATCTCGCCTAGCGTGGCATAGGCGCGCGCCGCATCCAGGATATACGGCATGGTATTAACCTCATCAGCGGCGGCGTTGAGGAGCGCCGTCAGAGTTTCATCCACGCGCTCCGCGTCTCGCGTTGCCCGCACTTCGGCCAGACGCGCCAGTTGCCGCCGGTAGCCGTCCGGGTCCATGCGCAAGAGAGGGATGGACACTTCGGCGTCTTCATCCACATAACCGTTGACGCCCACCATGATCTTCTCGCCCGAATCCAGCGCTTGCTGTTGCTCGTAAGCCGAGTTAGAGATTTCTTGCTGCAAATAACCGTTCTCCAGGGCCGGAATGACGCCGCCTAAGGCCGCGATCTCCTGCCAGTAAGCATACACCTGTTGTTCCATCCGGTTAGTCAGCTCTTCGACGAAGAAGGAGCCGGCCAGGGGGTCTACCGTATTGGTCACACCGCTTTCCTCGGCGATCACCTGTTGCGTCCGCAGCGCCAGCTTGACGGCATGTTCACTGGGTAAGGCCAGGGCTTCATCCATGCTATTGGTGTGCAAGCTTTGCGTGCCCCCCAGCACAGCCGCCAAAGCTTGAATGGTGATGCGAATCAAATTAACCTCCGGTTGCTGGGCCGTCAGCGAGACGCCCGCCGTCTGGGTGTGGTAGCGACATAGCCAGGAGCGCGGGTCTTTGGCGCCGAAGGTGTCGCGCATCTCACGCGCCCAAATACGCCGGGCTGCGCGAAACTTGGCGATCTCCTCAAAGAAGTCGTTGTGGCAATTGAAGAATAGACTTAACCGTGGGGCGAATTCATCCACCGCCAGGCCTCGACGGATAGCCCAACGCACATACTCCAGGCCATTGCCCAGGGTGAAGGCGAGCTCCTGGGCGGCGGTGGCGCCGGCTTCGCGGATGTGGTAGCCGCTAATGGAGATGGTGTTCCACTCCGGCATGTGCCGGGCGCCGAATTCGATGGTGTCGGTGACCAGCCGCATACTGGGGTCGGGCGGGAAGATATACTCTTTTTGGGCGATGTACTCTTTGAGGATGTCGTTTTGCAAGGTGCCGCGCAGCCCGCGCATCGGCGCGCCCTGTTTTTCGGCGGCGGCGATGTACATGGCCCAAATGAAGGCGGCCGGACCGTTGATGGTCATGCTGGTGCTGACCTGACTTAGCGGGATGTCATCGAAAAGGATTTCCATGTCCCGTAAGTTGCTGATGGCGACGCCGCATTTGCCGAATTCGCCCACTGCCTCAGGGGCGTCGCTGTCGTAACCCATGAGGGTGGGCAAATCGAAGGCGACGGAGAGGCCGTGATTGCCTTCTTTGAGCAGGAGTTTGTAGCGCGCATTGGTCTCTTCGGCCGAACCGAAACCGGCAAACAAGCGCGTCGTCCACAAACGCCCCCGATAGAGCGTGGCATGAATCCCGCGCGTGAAGGGATACTGGCCAGGGAAGCCGATGTCGCGCATGTAATCCAGGTCGGCCACATCCAACGGCGTGTAGAGGCGATTGATCGGCTCACCGGAGAGGGTGGTGAAGCGGGCTTTACGCTCCACCCGGCGGGACTGGGTTTGGTGCAGGGTGGTCTCTTCCCACTGGTCGTGCTGCTCGCGGATTTCGTCGAGTTTGCGGCGGTCGTACATGCAGGTGCTCCTGGAAAGAACGGATAGTCGCTGATCAAGCCGTTGCCGACCAGACGTCATCGCGTTTGGCGGCGAGGGATGTGGGTTTATATGGGATTATAGTGGACAAGCGGGGAGCTAACAAGAAGGGCCAGGGGGAAGCTATAGGGGAAACGTGGTCGTGGGGTATTGCGAGGGGGGCGACCGGGGGTTAGAATCCGAGGGTAATGATAGATTCGGCCGAATCCTCTGCCCTCCCCCCCCCTTTGCCGGAATCTCCGGCGGAGGGTGATCGCGGCTTCATGCATTCTGCCGTCATCCTGGCCGTCGGCAACATCGCCAGCCGCGCCCTGGGCCTGGCGCGAGATTCTTTGCTCACTAACCTGTTCGGCGCGCCGCTCGTCAGCGCCTACGAGACCGCCGCCCTCATCCCTAACCAGTTGCACGAGCTAATCGTCGGCGGCATGGTTAACTCCTCCCTCGTGCCCATCTTCAGCGAATACGCCGAGCCGGGGAAAAAGGAGGAACTCTGGCGTATCGTCAGCTCCTTCTTGAGTGTGGCGCTAGGGGTGTTGTTGGTGTTGGTGTTGCTGGTAGAGTGGTTCGCCAAACCCGTCGCCGCCTTTGCCGGGGCGCGCCAGTTTGACGATCCCGCCTTGACCCTGGTGACGCTGCAACTACTGCGGCTGGCCATGCCGGCCGTGTTAACCTTAAGCACGGCCAGCGTCCTGACGGGTGTGCTCTATGCGCGCAAGCGTTTCACCATTCCGGCCTTTTTGCCGGCCGTCTTCAACGGCGCCATTGTAGCCGTGGCTCTCTTGCGCCCTCAGCACATTTCCAGCGCCGTTTACGGCTTGCTGTTCGGCTCGATCTTACAGATTGCCTGTCAGTGGCCGGCTGTGCGCGACGCCCGTTTGCGCTGGCGTCTGGATTGGCGGAACCCCGTCATCCGGCGCATCGTGCGCCTCTACCTGCCGATTGTCGGCGGCCTGGTGATCAACACGGTGGTCATCACCTTCAGCTATAACCTGGCAACCAGTACGGGCGATGCCAACGTCACCTACATGCGCCGGGCGACGACGTTGATTCAATTCCCGGTGGGATTGGTGGTCACAGCCCTATCGGTGGCGATCTTGCCTACGCTTTCCCGCCAGGCCATGAGCCAGATTCCGGCTTTCAAGGCGACCCTGGATAGCGGCCTACGGCTGGCGTTGGCGCTTATTCTGCCGGCAACAGCCGGGCTGTTAGCGCTGGCGCTGCCGATTGTGGATTTGCTATTTGGACATGGCGCGTTCACCCCGGCTGATACGGCCATGACGGCGCTCGTCTTGCAGGTGTATCTGATCGGTTTGCCTTTCGTGGCGGTAGACCAGATGTTGGTCTTTGCCTCTTATGCCCGCCAGGACACATTGCGCCCGGCGCTGGTGGGCGTGGTGAGCATGGGTGTGTATACGTTGGTGGCTGTAACCTTGCGTCAACCCCTGGGGTTGTTGAGCCTGATGGCGGCCGATGCCGTCAAACATGTCGTGCATACCAGCCTGATGTGGGTGGTGTTACAGCGGCAGGTGGGCAGTCTGGGAGGGCGCGGCGTTTGGTTGACGGCGCTCAAGGCTACCCTGGCGGCGGGCGGGATGGGGGCAGTGGTCTACTGGCTGGCGACACAGGTTGTGCCGCGTCTGCCTATCACCGGCCTGGGCCTGGAACTGGCGCGCGTCGTCCTGCCGGGCGCGGCGGGTATTCTCCTTTATCTGGCCGCGGCCACGGTGTTGCGCCTGCCGGAAATCCGGGAGATGCTGCGCCGGCGACCTGGCGCAGCGTGATCAGTCACACGCCTGTTCAGCCTTCGATGACGCGGCCGTCAATGATTTCCAGGTGCTTCTGCACCAGGTAGGGAGGCGTGAGTTGGATGAAGGTTTTAAGGCCGACGACGAGTAACGCCAGGTCATCCGCCGGCGTTGCCAGGAAGGGCAGAGCCAGCCCTTCTAGAGGGAAGAGCCAGTAAAGAATAGCCCCGGCAGGCAACAGTTTCAGCGGCAGCGGGGTTTCGGGGTCCCAGAGTAAGCGCCAGGCAAGTCGGCTTTGCCGCCAAAGATTCTGCCAGAAGGTGAGATCGCGCTTGGGAGTTGATTGGGTCATGCTTGTTTCCTATGCTAAAAATGGGCAAGGGTGCAAAATATAGCTGAAGATGAGACACCGTTTCGGCCGAAAAAACACACTGCGCTTGCCTCTTCCGGCGTTTATCCGACCTTCACTACCGGACACTTTTAAAGATGCGTGTATAAGATTGGTCTGACGGTTATCACTTGGGTATAGTCTCTAGTTCACCAAAAACTGGAGGTC
>JAYRVN010000496.1:0-15111 GCA_041918535.1 Chloroflexota bacterium | reverse complement strand
TGTCGCCCGGAGCCACGATATTCGGTTTCGGGTTGCTCGTGAAAGTGCTGGGGCCTTTGCTGCTGAAGTAAGCCAGCGCCTTGTTAATGTTTGTCGCGCCCACACCAATCACAGTGCGATAGTCGCCGGGAGAGCCCAGGCTGTTGCAGCTCGGCCCGCTATTGCCGGCCGAGAAGACCGGCACGATGCCTGCCGCCAACCATGATTTCACGTAAGTCTGATACCAGGTATCGCCGCCGCCGCCGCCCCAAGAGTTGTTCACCACATCAGGAGCCTTGGTACAATCTGGCATAGTGCCGTCCAGCTTGGTCGGACAAGCAATCCATTGCGCCGAACTGGTCAGGTCGAAGTTGCTGCATGAATTGGTTTCACACCCCTGCGCCGCAATCCACTTGGCGCCCGGCGCCACGCCGATCTTATTCGAGCCGCCGTCATCGCCTACCATCGTCCCCATCGTGTGTGTGCCGTGTCCATTATTGTCGGTCGGCTGCGTGAAACTCTTCTCTGGGTCCCACCAATTGTAATTGTGGTTGCCCACACCGCCGCGATAATGATTCACCAACGCCTGATGGGTCCAGCGCACACCGGTGTCAACACTCGCCACAACCACGCCCACGCCGGTATTCCCCGTCGCCCACACATCGTCCGCGTTGATTTGGGTGATACCCCATTCAACGGCTGTCGGCGTAATGTTGGAGATTTCTACCTTCACCGGTTCGTCCAACGGAACTTCATGGTTGCCGCGCAGATAAGCCACCCCTGGCACGCGCGCTAGCGCATTCACCAACGACTTGTCGGCCGCGCGGACATAAACACTGTTGTTGATCCAGAACGACTCGTAACTCACGCCACGCGCCTCCAAAAGGCGAATGACTGGCGCTTGGGAAACTGCCGCTTGCGCCGTTAAGGTATCATGCACATAGTTAAGACGATCTATGCGGCTCGTGATGCCATAAGCGGCGTCTAGGTTGGCATCGGCGCTCATCTTCACAAATAGATTGGCCGTGCCCTTGGTAACCAGTTCATTCAGGATCATTTGGTCAATCAAGCCGCCAGAACCGATGACGGGTCGGGTTGACCCAAACATCGCTGCTAGAGCCACCAAAAAAGCAACCACTAGCAGCATAGATGTAGATTTTGCACGCATAGGACATTCACTCCTCGAAGAATTTTGGGCTCACGCTAAAGCAGAAAAAGTAGGAACCACTTCTCACACCCGATTAAAGTTGTATCAAACACCTCCTCGCCAGGACATCTATAGACTGACTTTATGACCCCATCATCGCATCGCAATGATAGGTCTACAGTTGCTGCGCGGGTTTGAAGCTGTTGGCAAGACCGGAACAAAAACGCAGGAATAACCTGCCGACGGTTGTCTCAATTGCCCATTCGCTTGACTCCCGAACCATTATCCACATTATACGAGGGGAAGGGAGCTTCGTCGAGGCCCAATCGCCTCGCTTAACCCCACTGCTTAACCGCTTCAAACAACCCATGTCGCACAAAAGGCGCATGTCTGCCCAGACATGCGCCTTCACGCCTTCACGCATTACCCGACCGGCAATATCCTAAGGGCAAGCGGCTCCGCCAGGCAGACCACTGTGGTCCACCGCATCGCACACATTGACAAGCCCGTAACCGTAGATGTAGTTGGGATACGTGCTGTAACGGATGCCGCCGCACTTCGTTGGAGAAGTCGGCGCGGGCAGACCCTTGACCGTGGTCTGTTGCAGTGCATTAGCAATCGCCGAAAGGCTGGCCGAGGGCGTATCAGCTAACAGCAGAGCTACGGCGCCCGACACATGCGGAGCTGCCATCGAGGTGCCGGAAATGGTGCTGTAGGCCGTGTCGCTGGTGTTCCAGGCAGAACGCACGCTCTCTCCCGGAGCCACCACATTCGGTTTGTAACCGCCGAACGCGCCGGGGCCTTTGCTGCTAAATGAGGAGAGCTTGTTGGTGCTGTTGGTTGCGCCTACGCCGAGCACGTTGGTATAGTCGCCAGGAGAACCCAGCGTATTGCAGCCAGGCCCGCTATTGCCGGCAGAGAAGATGGGCGCGATGCCCGCTGCCTGCCAGGCGTTGACATAGCTTTGGTACCAGGAATCGCCTCCGCCGCCGCCCCAGGAGTTATTGACGACATCGGGCGCCTTGGAGCAGTCCGGGTTCAGGCCGCTCAGATCGGTCGGGCAGGCAATCCATTGGGCAGAACTGGTCAGGTCGAAGTTACTACAAGAGTTAGTGTCGCAGCCTTGCGCCGCGATCCACTTCGCGCCGGGGGCTACGCCAATTCGGTTTGACCCGCCGTCGTTGCCAACCATGGTGCCCATCGTATGTGTGCCATGCCCGTTACCATCGGTTGGCTGCGCATAGACTTTATCCGGGTCCCACCAGTTGTAGTTGTGATTGCCCGCAACACCGCGGTATTGATCATCTATGGCGTCATGTGTCCAGCGTACACCGGTGTCAACACTCGCCACAACGATGCCGACGCCAGTGTTGCCGGTGTTCCAGACGTCATCGGCGTTGATGCGGCTGACACCCCACTCAATGGCGGTGGGAGCGACATCCGAAATCACTAGATCCAGAGGTTTGTCCAATGGGATTTCACGGTCGCCGCGCAGGTAAGCCACGCCATCCAATTGGGCCAGCGTGCGCGCCAGGTCCAGGTCAGCATTGCGCACATAGATGCTGTTATTGATCCAGAACGACTCGTAACTTGCCCCGCGCCCTTGCAGGAAGCGGATCGCCTCTGCCTGTGAGGCTGCCGCATAGGCGGTTAGAGTATCATGCACATAATTCAGGCGATCAACGCGATTTGTAATGCCATAGGCCGCGTTTAAGTCGGCGTCACCCGCCATTTTCACAAACAGGTTAGCCTTGCCCTTTGTTGCGATTTCATTGAGGATATATTGATCAATGGCTGTGTCTGAACCCACAGCCGGGCGAACAACGCCCCCCAACACAGCGACCAATCCAATCAGGAAAACGACTGTCAATAAAAGTGGCACACGCAACATGGGTTTGATGTGCATTGTTCTTGTCTCCTTGGGGGTAGAAATCGAACATTTTGTGACGGGCTGTGGATTAAAAAAGGCGCACACTTCTTAGTGTGCGCCTTTGCATTACTAACCTTTCTTTGCCACTATGGGCAGGCCGCGCCGCCGGGTAGTGAGGCAGCATCTACCGCATTGCACACGTTGATCAAACCATATCCGTAAATATAGTTAGGATATGTGCTGTAACGGATGCCGCCACATGTGATGGGGAAGCTGGGCCGAGGCAGACCTTTCACCGTCGTGCCTTGCAGAGCGTTCAATACGTCGTTGTAAGTGGCTGCAGGCGTGTCCGCCAAGAGCAAGGCGACCGTGCCGCTGACATGCGGGGCGGCCATCGAGGTGCCGGAAATGGTGCTGTAGGCTGTGTCGCTGGTGTTCCAGGAGGAGCGCACATTCTCGCCAGGGGCGACAACATTTGGCTTGGTCCCGCCGAAAGCGCCGGGGCCTTTGCTGCTAAACGAGGAAAGCTTGTTGCTGCTGTTAGTCGCGCCGATGCTGATCACATTGCTGTAGTCACCGGGTGAGCCCAGGGTGTTGCAGCTTGGTCCGCTATTGCCGGCAGAAAAGACCGGCACAATCCCGGCCGCCCGCCAGGCGTCTACATAGCTTTGATACCAGGAGTCGCCGCCGCCGCCGCCCCAGGAGTTGTTCACCACATCGGGGGCCTTGGAACAGTCCGGATTATTGCCATTCAGGTCGGTTGGGCAGGCAATCCATTGGGCGGAGCTGGTCAGGTCGAAGTTGCTGCACGAGTTTGTATCGCAGCCTTGCGCCGCAATCCACTTGGCGCCAGGCGCCACACCGATTTGATTGGCCCCGCCGTCACTGCCGACCATGGTTCCCATGGTATGGCTGCCGTGACCGTTACCGTCAGTGGGTTGGGTGGCAACCTTGTCCGGATCCCACCAGTTGTAGTTGTGGTTGCCCGCGCTGCCGCGGTAATGACCCACCAACGCCTGGTGCGTCCAGCGCACGCCGGTGTCTACATTGGCCACGACCAAGCCAACGCCTGTGTTGCCGGTAGCCCACACTTTCTCGGCGTCAATTTTATCTACGCCCCATTCAAGCGCGTTGGGGGCGACGTTCGAGATTTGCATGTTGAGAGGCTGATCCAAAGGAATCTCACGATCGCCGCGCAAGTAAGCGACGCCTTCCATCTTCGCCAGCGATTCAGCCAGGGCGAGGTCGGCGCCACGAACGTATAGGCTGTTATTGATCCAGAAAGACTCATAACTCACGCCACGCCCTTGCAGGAAGCGCAGGATGGGGGCTTGCGTAGCGGCCGCTTGCGCCGTCAATGTATCATGCACATAGTTCAGACGATCAACGCGACTGGTAATGCCGTAGGCGGCTTCCAGATTGGCGTCGTTGCTCATCTTCACAAACAGATTGGCTGTCCCTTTAGCGGCGATCTGGTCCAGGATGTACTGATCTATCTGGGCGTTTGCGCCTACGGCAGGCCGAGCCAGGCCGAGGATTGCTGCCAAGGCCAACATGGCGGTAACTATTAGCAGGGTTGAAACGGACTTTCCACGCATGGGTTGTTGTCTCCTTGACGAATGGTTGCTTGCTATTAGTAAAGATTGAAATAGCAGAGTAAAGTCATCTCTGTCTAGCAGGGAAGGGGTTGCGGACGGTCAGGTTATCAGGCTTATCTCCTTCGGCCGAAGCCGCTATCTGAGTTGTTGGTTATTCTCTAGACCAAACGACGCTGTCAGTTTCCATACCTGACGGTTGAAACGCATTATATAAAGATTACCTGACTGTGTCTAGCCCCGCCTGGTTTTTTAGGATTGCTCTCAATATTTTGGCGATATGCTTGACGGAATCGCTGCGATATAAACCCTGGAGTGGCCCGGATCGCCATTAGGGTTTGTCCTAAACACAGGTGTCAAATAGAATCACAGATAATATGTCCATGCCACCCACCTCTAGTCCCCAACCCCTATTAGACGCGCCCATCTGTTGCCGAGGAGTCCGTGGGGCCATCACTGTCAGCGCGAACACAGCGGAAGAAATCTTGCAAGCCACCCGTGAACTCCTCTATGTGATGATTCGCGCCAATAACATTCAGCCCGAAGATGTGGCCAGCGCCATTTTCACGACTACGCCGGATTTGAACGCCACTTATCCGGCGCTGGCTGCCCGCCAATTGGGCTGGTATGACCTGGCGCTGCTGTGCGGGCATGAAATGGATGTGCCGGGCGGCTTGGCGCAGTGCGTGCGTATTCTTATTCATTGGAATACTACCCGCGCTGCTGCAGACATTATTCACGTTTACTTGCGCGGGGCCAAAGACCTGCGCCCAGATCGCAACACTCTTCCACCAATTCCATTGGAGGAAATTGAGGCCGCAGTGAAGAACATGGACCCCACTGCCCTCAAGCCAAGGACACTATGACCATGATCGTTGTTATGAAACCGGGCGTCCCCATGCGCGACATTTCTGCGGTGGTAGCCAAAATTGAAGAGTTGGGCTACCGCGCCAACATCTCCGAGGGCGACGAGCGCATCATCATTGGCATCATCGGAGATGGGCGCGTCATCGAACGCGAACAGTTGGAGAGCTTGAATGGGGTAGAACGGGTCGTGCCGGTCACGACGCCGTTCAAAATAGCCAGCCGAGAATATCACCCACACGACACGAAATTCCCCATCGGCGATCACATGATTGGGGCGGCCGGACTGGTGATTATGGCCGGCCCGTGCTCTGTGGAGGGCCGTAGTCAGATTCTTGAGATAGCCCAAGCCGTTAAAGAGGCCGGCGCGCATATTTTACGCGGCGGGGCTTACAAACCGCGTAGCTCGCCCTATGCCTTTCAAGGCTTGGGAGAAAAGGGGCTGGAGTACCTGGCCGAGGCGCGTGAGGTGACCGGTTTGCCCATTGTCACCGAGGTTTTGGAGCCGGAATTGGTGCCGCTGGTGTGTAAGTATGCCGATATATTGCAAATCGGCGCGCGCAACATGCAGAACTATGCCTTGTTGCACGCTGCCGGTCGTTCACAACACCCGGTGATGTTGAAGCGCGGCATGAGCAGTTTGATCGAAGAGTGGCTCATGTGCGCGGAGTATGTGCTTAGCCACGGTAATCAGCGGGTGATGCTTTGCGAGCGCGGCATTCGCACTTTTGAGCGGTATACCCGCAACACATTCGATATCAACGCCATTGCTGTGGTGAAACATCTCTCCCACCTGCCGGTGATTGCTGATCCCAGTCATGGAACGGGCAAGTGGGAGTATGTGGCGGCTGTTGCCCGCGCCAGTGCGGCCGCCGGGGCGGATGGTTTGCTGATTGAAGTACACCAAGACCCCAGCGCGGCTTTGTCAGACGGACGGCAATCGTTGCGACCGGAGGATTTTGCCCGGTTGGTGAAAGAGGTCAGGGCTGTGGCTGAGGCTATCGGCCGAAATGTGGTTTGACGGGCTGGCCCAATCGCTCGCCTGTTTTGCGTCCTTTAGTTTGCTTTCAAGGCGCGTTGTTCGGCTAATCGCCGACGGAGTTCGGCATGGGCTTCACGCGTTATAGGATAGCGGGCGGCCGCCCAAATAGACAAGAGGATCAAACAGCCTGGCGCCACACCCATAAACAGGCGCAAAGCTAATAGGGCATTGGCCGGTTGAACAATGAGAGTGCCGCCGCCGCCCTTCACAAAGCCGGTCGCAGCTAGAACCTGGGTTACGACGCCGATAGCCACAGCGGTGGCAAGTTTGCGGAACGTCACCAGATAGCCGGAGTAGACGCCCTCGCGGCGGCTGCCTGATTTGAGTTCGTCTTCCTCCACGACATCAGCCACAATGGCCCAGGGAATGGCATTGGCGGCGCCATAGCCAAAGCCGGCCAGTAGCGCCGCCAGCAAGACCAACCCAAACTTCCCCGACGGCAGCAAACTGGTCAGTAGCATGATAACGACCCAGAACGACATGACCCACACATATGTGCGCGCCTTGCCTAGGGTGCGCATGAGCCAGATTGTGAGCGGCATGGTTAAAAAGGCCGTGCCCAAGACGGCGGCCAGGATGATGGAGTCGGTGGGGGGGGGGAGCTGAAGACGATAGATGAGAAACCAGACGAAGATGGTGGTTACAATGTCGGCTGCCGTGAAAGTGAGGAGATAAATGGTCGCGCCGATGCGAAAGGGGCGATTGTTGATCACATCTTTGAACGTTTGGCGGAAGTTGAGGGGATTGGGGTCAGGCGGGCGCTCCGGTTCACGAATGACGCTGAACACAAGCCAGGGGCTGAGGACGATTACCAGCCCCCAAATAGCCCCGGCGACGCCATAGCCTTGCTGCAAAGCGCGGGGGCCGCTGAACCAATCGGCAAAGACATTTTCCGCCAGGAACTTGAATAGCGCGACCGTCACCAGGGAGGCCAGGATGGAATTAGCCATGCGCCAGCCGGCCAGGCTGCTGCGTTCATCGTAATCTTCAGTCAATTCAGGGGTGAGGGCTATATAGGGGGCGTTGACAAAGGTGTAGGCGGTGTCGTAGAGGATGAAGACGAGCGCGTAGTAGAGGGCCGTGGCGAGCTGACCAGTGAAGGGAGGGCCGCTAAACATGAGCCAGAATCCGACGCCGAAAGGCACGGCGCCGAAGAGGAGGAAGGGACGGCGGCGACCCCAGCGGGTGCGGATATGGTCGCTGAGTGTGCCGACCAGCGGGTCATTAATGGCGTCCCAGATTCGGCCGATTATGAAGGCCAGCCCCGCCAGTTGAATATCCACCCCCACCACACTCACAATAAAATATAGCCAGTACAAATTCCGCGCAGACGTAGCCGATGACGCGCCCCAATCGCCCATCCCATAAACCATTTTGATATGCCAGGGCAACTTAGCCATTGAACTGCCGGCGCCGGCCATTAAGATAACCTCCTCGGAAAGGCTGCTAAGCAATCATAACCCGCCTGACCGGCGCAAGTTGTGTTCACGGTTGGGGTTGGTGGTTGTGATAAAATTCCTGAAAAGCTTCCCCGACCTGGGTCAGTGTATTCAGGCGAGAGTTGTATAAATCTCCGGTCGGATAGTAGCTGGGTAAATCCTCAATGCTATACCAAAACCACCACTGCGCCAGGCGGTTGCCGTCTGCGGGGTAGCCGGTTTCATTCGCCGCGGTCAGAAGAAAATCAAATGTCCGGGTCAGGTACGCCGCCACCGCCTCCGGGGGAAACCCGTAATCGTTGGGGAGCAAAATGCCGAATTCGGTGACGGCCAGAGGGCGGTCGCGATACCCCCGCGCCGCCATCCAGGCGCGAAAATCAAGCAGGTTTTGCCGGAAGTAATCCATGTTGTCATGATCGACAATCTCGTAAAGCTCCCCTTGGGTATTGTTCATGCCGGGCGGGATGCCGACCCCCCAACTGTTGGCTTGTTCGCGTAGGGTGAAGGCATGCACGGTCCAGATATCCACCGGCATCTTCTCCCCATAGCGGGCCTGATACGTGTCCAAAACCGCATCCAGATAAGCGCGCCGCAAAGGGGTTGATTGGGAGACTCCGGCGCTGGCGATCTGCGCCGTGGCATCCAGGCCTTTGATGGCGGTATAGACAGCGTGATAAAGCTCGGCATAGCGCGAGGCTGTGACATTATCTTGCCAAGTTACATCGGGTTCATTGCCCACGATCCAGACGGAGCCGGGGCGCGCCCGGACGGCGTCTGTCAGAGCGTCCCAACTTTCTACCAGCCCGGCCTCGGTCAGGCGCACCATCTGCCAATAGGTGATGCCCGGCGGCTCCACCGGGGCGCTATTGAAATGCCAATCGAGGTAGGTCCCGATAGGCAATCCGGCGGTTTGAGCGGCTTGAACCACTTGCGAGGGGCCGGCGGCGCCAAAGCGCTGGGCATAGGGAATGGCTTCGCTAGACGGCGTCTCTCGGTTGATGGCTGAAGTTGTTGCCGTTGCGGGAGACGGGGTCGGGGAGGGCGCAGCGGCCGTCGGCGATAAGGGGGCCGCGGTTGGCGTTGTTGGCGCGCCAGAATTGGGGTCAGGTGTGGCGGTGGGGGTGGGGATGATGGGTTCGCGAGTGGGCGTCAGGGTGGGCAACACGGTGGGGGTGATCGGTTCGCGGCCGGGCGGCTGGTTGGGAAAAATTATCGGCCGAATCCGCCACACCGCCACCAGCAGTATTAGCGCTCCCAGCCCCAGGATGCCCCACCATATGCCGCGTTTGCCTGAATTCATGCCTATCTCCCACAATGGCTTGCGCCGACTCCGGCCCTGAGCGCCGCCAAGCGTCGCCTAAAGCTAACACAGCCGGCAAGGACGCACAATAGCTATTTACGAATCCTAAAAAGTTGCTAAAATCATGCGAGTAGTGACAAGTGGAGTCGGTATACGGTTTGGGAGCCGACGATCAAGTGAGCGTGCGGAATATGTTGCCAACTATCGCCTCTTTGAACGGTTATGGAATCCTATCACAGTGTGCCTGCGTCGTCGCTTAAGCTGCGTCTGGCCCAGCGGCTAGATCAACTGATGTTGGCAACGTTCAACACGCAAATCCCCGACTCATTTGAGACAGCTTATCATACCACGCCGGGGCTGGAAGAGGTATTGGCGCATACCCGGGTGCGTTTCCCGCTGACGCCGGACGCGGGTTTGCTACGTGAGGGGGAGTACCGTTTTTGGCTGGAGAGTGATTTCGGCCGAATTCCCCTTCGACTCCGTGTTTTGCCGGCTGCCCGCCCCGATGCCCCGTTGCTGCTGTATCATCACGGCTTAGGCGAGATGCCTTATGACGGACGCGCGCGCCGCCTTTTCTCCCCCCGCGATCGATTTGACGCCCACGTGGTTCTCTTTCAAGCCCCTTTCCACGCCAACACCTTCGATCCCCTCCGCCGGGGAATGACCAGCATCCACCATCTTTACCAGATGCTCGTCGGTCCCATCCGCTTGATGGAGATGGTGCAAAATCAGTATGAAGCCCTGGGCGCGCCCTATACGGTCGTTTCCGGCACAAGTTTGGGCGGCATCATCAGCCTCCTCTATGAAGGGCTTATCGGACGCGCGGCGGCTGTCGTGCCCATTATTGCCTCCCCCGATCTGGGGCGCGTCATGTGGGATGCCGCTAACCTTCTGCGGCGCGAACTGCACGTAGGTCAGGAGGTGTTTGAACATTACCTCAATTTCACCCGCTACCTTCAGCGTTCCGACCCGGCGAAGTTCTATCCCTTGCTCAGCGAGGCAGATGTCTTTTTCTTGAAAGAACACCATGCCGGCATCTTTGAAGACCGGGGTTGTCGGATTGCCTGGATATCGGCCGAAAGCCATATCACCGCCGCGCTACGTTTAGAAGCCAGCCGGCAACACATTATCCAGGCGCTTATCCACACCCGCCAACGTCGGCAAACTGAACATGTCGCCTGATTCAACCATCCCGTTTCCCGGCCCGGCCGCCGACCACGGCGATCAGGCG
This sequence comes from Chloroflexota bacterium, assembly GCA_041918535.1. Lineage (GTDB taxonomy): Bacteria > Chloroflexota > Anaerolineae > Promineifilales > Promineifilaceae > DAOTXO01. Next base: position 4,644 of record JAYRVN010000496.1, on the reverse strand, counting down.
CCGGGCGCTCTCACATCAATAGCAGCCAACCGGCTGTTATAAACTAGAAATATCTGGAGGAGATTATGTCTAACAAGAAGCTTTTACTCATACTGGTCGCCCTTCTCGCCGCCCTGGTGCTTGTCGCCTGCGGCAGCCCGGAAGAGCCGACTGCCACAACCGGCGGCGAGGCCACTGCGCCGGCTGAAGCTACAGTTCCGGCCGAAGGCGGCGTAGAAGATTATGCCTGCGCGGCCGACGATTTCTGCGTGGGTCTCGTGACCGATGTCGGCGAAATTGACGACAAATCCTTCAACCAGTCCGCCTGGGAAGGCGTGCAACAGGCCGGCGAGGAATTGGCGGCCAAGGTGAAGTATATCGAAACCAAGGACGCCAAAGATTACGGCGCGAACATCGGCCTCTTCGCCGAAAATGGCTATGATGTGATCGTCACCGTCGGCTTTGCTCTAGGTGAGGCGACCGGCCTGGCGGCCGCGCAATACCCGGATATCAAATTCATCGGCGTTGACCAGTTCCAGGGCGCGCCTGTGCCGAACCTGGCCGGCCTCATCTTCTCGGAAGACAAGTCGGGCTTCCTGGCCGGCGCTTTGGCGGCCATGCTGAGCCAGTCGGGTACAATCGCCGGTGTCTTCGGCACTGACCTGGTGCCCCCCGTCGTCGCCTTCAAGGAAGGCTATGAAGCCGGCGCGCGCTACATCAACCCGAACATCAACATCATTTCCACCTATCATCCCGGCGGGCTGGATGTTGCTTTCACCGACCCCGAATGGGGCGCCAGCACGGCTAAACAAGCTCTGGATCAGGGTGCGGATGTGGTTTTTGGCGCGGGCGGCAAGACGGGCAATGGCGCACTGGGTGAGGTGGCCGGTAAGGCCGGGGCCTATTGTATCGGTGTGGACTCCGACCAATGGGAGACCGCGCCTGAGGCGCATGCCTGCCTGGTGTCTAGCGCGATGAAACTGATCACACCGGGTGTGGTTGACCTCATCAAAGCGGCCAAAGACGGCGCTTTCCCCAGTGGCAACTACATCGGGTCGGTTGGGTTAGCGCCATTCCATGATTTCGACAGCCAGATTAGCGCCGAGATCAAGGCAAAATTGCAAGAGATTGACGCCGGCTTGAAAGACGGCTCTATCTCAACCGGTTATAACCCGGGCGGTTAGCCTGAGACTCGCCGCAGGCTGAACCAACCAGTTATGTGCGGCGTATCTTTTGACAAGATGCGCCGCACATAGCCTATTGACCGAGGCAACCAGGCGCATGGCCCTACCTAGGGTGGAAGGATAAACCGGTATGAAAACCTTGCGAAGTTCTTGGGAACGCATAGTGCGCTCAAGCGCCATCCCACTGGCGGCGATTGTGTTGGCCTTGTTGTTGGGCGCGCTGATTCTGGCGGTGTCAGGCGCCAATCCGTGGCAGACCTATTCGGCATTGGCTAGCGGAGCGTTTGGCAGTGAGCAAGCGATCGGCCGAACCCTGGAAAAAGCGACCCCGCTCATCTTCAGCGGGCTGGCAGTCGCCTTTGCCTTCAAAGCCGGCCTGTTCAACATCGGCGCGCAAGGCCAATTGCTGATCGGAGCAATTACGGCCGCCTGGCTGGGCTTCGCCATCACCGGCTTGCCGGCCTTCATCCATGCGCCGCTGGCCTTGTTGGGCGGGGCGGCAGCCGGGGCGCTGTATGCCGCCATTCCCGGCGCGTTAAAGACCTACACCGGAGCCCACGAGGTGATCACCACCATCATGCTGAACTTCGTGGCCATCAACATTACTGACTTTTTGGCTGATGGGCCGCTCAAAGACCCGTCGCCGACTAACATCGTGGCGCGCACCCCCAAAATCCTGGAGACGGCGGCCATCCCGCGCCTCGGCGCATATCTGCCGTTGGGGTTTGTCCTGGCTGTGCTCATGGCGATTCTGGCCTGGTATCTGTTATGGAAAACTACGCCAGGCTTCGCCATTCGCATTGTTGGCCTCAACCCGAACGCCGCCAGGTATGCCGGGATTGCCGTGGGGCGGACCGTGATCTTCACGATGATGTTGAGCGGCTTCCTGGCGGGGATGGGGGGCGCAGTGGAATCGTTGGGGGTGGTCGGGCGGTATCAGCCGGGCTTCAATGTCGGGCTTGGGTTCGACGGCATTACTATCGCGCTGTTGGGCAAAACCCACCCCTTTGGCGTGATCCCGGCGGCGCTGCTGGTGGGCGCGATGCGCGCCGGTTCGAGCCGGATGCAGTTCAACGCCGGTGTTGCGCCGGAAATTATTGATGTCGTATTGGCATTGATGTTGTTCCTGGTGGCGGCGGAGATGATTGTGCGCTGGATTATTCGTTTGCGCGCCACCGATGAAGAGCAAGTGACCTTGAGTACGGGTTGGGGCAAATAGGAGGAGGGATGGTTATGCAAGCCATATCTGCCGGGCGTATTGCTAAAAGGGGATTCGGCCGAATTCCTTTCCTACCCATCATCAGCACCCTTGTCGGCGTGGCTATCGTCATCGGCTATGTGATCAATCCACAAATCACTGTCGCCGTCCTCAACTCCACCTTGCGCCAATCCACGCCGCTTGTCTTAGGCGCGCTCTGCGGGTTGCTCGGTGAGCGTAGCGGCGTCATCAACATCGGCATTGAAGGCCAGATGTTACTCTCCGCTTTTATCGGTTTCCTGGTGAACGTCTACACCGGCAATTTATTGCTGGCGGTTGTGGCCGGCGTGGGCATGGGCGGGCTAATGGGCCTGCTGCTCGCCTATATGGCCGTGACGTTGAAAATGGACCAAATTATCGGCGGCACGGTGCTCAATATCCTGGCCTTCGGCCTGACCGGCTATTTCTACACCGCCGGTCTGACCACGCAGGGCAAACTCGCGCCGATCTCGCTTGGATTCCTGGCTAAAATCCCGCTCATCGGGCCGGTCTTATTTGAGAATCCCCCCATCACCTTTTTGACCTTGTTTCTGGTGGCTCTGGTTCACTATGTGCTTTTCTTCACCCGCTGGGGCTTGCGCACCCGCGCTGTGGGCGAACATCCGCGCGCGGCCGATACGGTAGGCATCAACGTCTTTTTTGTGCGCTATATCAATGTCATTTGTGGCGGCGCCTTAGCCGGCCTGGCGGGCGCTTTTCTAACCCTGGAAGCCGTCGGCACGTTTGAGCGTTCCATGACCAACGGGCGGGGCTTTGTGGCGCTGGCCGTGATGATTTTTGGCAAGTGGACGCCGTTGGGCGCTTGGGGCGCGGCGCTCCTGTTTGGGTTAGCCACCGCCTTACAGACCCAATTGCAGTTTGCCGAGATCAACGTGCCGCATCAATTTGTCGGGATGTTGCCCTATGTGCTGACTGTGGTTGTCCTGGCCGGCTTTGGCGGGCGCGCCCGGCCGCCGGCGGCTGACGGCGTGCCGTATGAGAAGGAGTAGACGGGTCAGATGGCCGGTCAGAGTGATGATTCAGGCGTGGCGCGGTCGGGAGACCGGTCACAGCGGGAAGAGGCATGAACGCAGAACTGGCTCTTGAAGTTCGAGGGATTACCAAGCGTTACCCCGGCATTGTGGCGAATGATGGCGTTGATTTTCGGCTGCGCCGCGGCACGATCCATGCCCTTTTGGGCGAAAACGGCGCCGGCAAAAGCACCTTGATGAACGTCATTTATGGCCTGAGCACCCCGGACGAAGGGGAAATCCGGGTGGAAGATCGGCTCGTCCAGATTCACTCGCCGAATGACGCCATCGCCCTCGGCATCGGCATGGTTCATCAGCATTTCATGTTGGTGCCCGTCTTCACGGTGGCGGAAAACATCATCCTGGGTTCCGAAGTGACGCGCGGACCGGCGCTGGACATCCGCGCCGCCCAGCGCCAGATTCAGGCCGTCTCGCAAGAGTATGGGCTGGAAGTTGACCCGACAGCCGTCATCGAGGAGTTGTCCGTTGGCATCCAACAGCGCGTCGAAATTCTCAAGGCGCTCTATCGGGAGGCGCGTATCCTGGTGTTGGATGAGCCGACGGCGGTGTTGACGCCCCAAGAGGTGCAAGAGCTATTCCACATTATGCGCCAACTCACAGCCCAAGGGGTTTCGATTGTCTTCATCACGCATAAGTTAAAAGAAGTGTTGGAGGTGGCGGACGACATTACGGTGATGCGGCGCGGCAAGGTGGTGGGCACAACCACGCCTGAGCAGGTGGATGAGCGCCAACTGGCGGCCATGATGGTGGGGCGCAACGTCTTGTTGCAGGTGGAAAAGGCCGTGGCGCAACCCGGCGAGGTGGCGCTGGATGTGCAAAATCTCCGGGTGTTCGATGCGCGCCGCGTGCCGATCATCCAGGATGTCTCCTTTCAGGTGCGGCGCAGCGAGATATTAGGCATTGCCGGGGTGCAGGGCAACGGTCAAACGGAGTTGGTTGAGGTCCTGACCGGTCTGCGTCCGGCCGACGGTGGGGCTGTTTTGCTCAACAACGTGCCGATGCGGCTAGGGCAGGCGCGTTACTTGTTTGAGCATGGGCTGTCCCATATCCCCGAAGACCGCCAGAAACACGGGCTGGTGATGGGATTCTCGATTGCGGACAATATGGTGTTGAACACGTATTATTTGCCGCCTTTCGCCAGCCGTTGGCGACGGCGCGAGCGCGCTATTCTGGATCATGCGCTTGACCTGAT